>JAIYEB010000336.1 GCA_027487195.1 Hyphomicrobiales bacterium
CCCTACCCCTTTGAAAAGACAACCTGCCGGACATCGATGTTGCCGGCGCGAAAGCCTGCCTCGCAATAGTGGAGGTAGTATTCCCAGAGGCGCTTGAAGGCGAGATCAAAGCCCATGGGCTCGATGCGCGGCCAGGCCTCACGGAAGCGATCGCGCCATTCGACAAGCGTGCGGGCATAGTCAAGGCCGAACACGCGCTCGCTCGAAACGAGCAAGCCTGCCTTTACACCCAGGGATTGCAGGATTGCTGGCGTTGGAAGCATGCCGCCCGGGAAGATATAGCGGCGGATGAAGTCGATCTCGCGGCGGTACTGCGCAAAGAAGCGGTCCTGGATCGTGATGACCTGGATACCTGCGCGCCCGCCAGGCTTCAGGGTTTGCTCGACCTTGGCAAAGTAGGCTGGCCAATAGGCTTCGCCAACGGCTTCAAACATCTCGATCGACGCAACCCGATCATATGTGCCCTGCTCGTCGCGGTAATCCTGATAGCGCAACGTCACGAGGTCCGAGAGCCCAGCCTTGGCGATCCGTTCTTCAGCGAATGCCAGCTGCTCGCGCGAGATCGTAAGGCCCGTGACACGACAGCCATATTCACGGGAAGCAAACTCGGCGAACCCGCCCCAACCGCAGCCAATCTCGAGAACATGGTGGCCTGGCTTCAACTCGATTGCCTCGGCAAGCGCGCGATACTTCCTGGTCTGGGCAGATGCCAGATCATTGTCGCCCGGCGCGTAGATCCCGGACGAGTAGGTCATCGTGCGGTCAAGCCAGCTCTGGTAGAATCTGTTGCCGAGGTCGTAGTGCGAGTGGATGTTCTTCTTCGCCTGGCGCTTGGTGTTGCGGTTCAGCAGGTGGCGCAGCCACTGGATCACCCGCATGTAGGGCTTGCCGGCGAACAGCACCTCGATGGCTTCGGTGTTGGACGCGAAGAACTCGAGAAAGGCCGTGACATCAGGGCTTTCCCATTCGCCTGCGATGTAGGCCTCGGCCACCCCGATATCGCCGGCCATGACGGCGCGCCTTGCAAACGCACCATCATTGACGATGAGGACCGCGTCGGTGCCAGCATCCTCGCCGACAAACCGGAACCAGCGCTGATCCGGCAAACGCACCGTCAGAGACCCGCGCCGTGTCAAAAGCCCATAGGCAAAGGCCTGTCTGGTCAACGCATCAAGGCCAAGCGTTCCGAGATTGGCTTTTGTGACCTGCAGTGGCTCTGCGGGTGGGTTCATTGATACTGGATCCTTGGTCATGTCGTGGTCTCCCCGACGGGGCCAACCGTGCGCGCAGGATAGCTCGCAGGGGCTGGTGCCGGCGGTCTGTGGTGAAAATCGGCGCCCTTGGCCCATAACCGCAGCGCCTGCCAATGGATGCGGGCGACAACATTCAGGCCGAGAAGCGGAACGGCAAGGCTTGCGCGGGCAAGGCTTGCCAGGGTGAGCGGCCTACGTTGGCCATGAAAGGTTGCTGCGAAGACAGGCACATCCGCATCATCAACCTCAAGGATGCGCACAGCCAGACTTGCTCCGGGCTCGGTCAGCCTGAAACGGTAATTGAGATCAAAGCCAAGGAATGGCGAAACAAAAAACACCTTCTTTCGTTCCTGGCGCACGCCCGCCACTGACATCTCGTTGGCTTCCAGCGGAGCGACATAGATATGTTTGTCGCCAAATGTGTTGCGTACTTCATAGAGAAGTCCGGTCAGCCCGCCACTCGCGTTGAATGCGTAGTAGATCGAGAGCGGGTTGAACGTGTAGCCCAGCACACGCGGATAGCAGAGCAGAAACAGGCGTGCCGGGCGCTCACGACCAGCGCGTTCAAACAGCATATCGGCATGCGCGCGCAGCGATGAGCCATCCTCGGGGCCGTGATCCTTCTGCTGAAACGACACCAGCGCCGGCTTGTCGACTGCGGCAAAGGGAATACCCTCGAACACATCCTCAAGGCGGTCGAGGTCGATCAGAAGCGAGAACACTTTCGCCTCGAAACGATGGCCAAAAGGCTGCATGCGTTGATGCATCACCGGCCCGAAGTACAGATGACCCGCCTCGGGGCGCAGCGCGACCGAAACTGCGGGGTCTGGGCTCATGCCGCCTCCCCAAGCGGGCGCGCCGTCAATGCTGAGCCTGCGGTCCGCCAGGGGTAGCTCGCTCCCAACGCTTCAGCGACAGCAATACCGGAGCGAAGCCCGTCCTCGTGAAAGCCATAGCTCGTCCATGCCCCGCAAAACCACAGGCCGTCCCGCCCCTGAATGCTCGGCAATGCCTTCTGGCCATCAAAGGCAGCGCGGTCGAACTGCGGGTGATCATAGGCAAACCGTCCGTGGACCTTGTCGGCTGCCGGCTCTCGCGGAGGATTGAGCGAGACAAATAGCGGGATCGAAGGGTCAATGTTCTGCAGAAGGTTCATCCAGTAGGTCAACGCGACTGCCCCCTGCCCCTTTTCGCCGCGCCGGGTCAGATAGTTCCACGACGACCACGCCGCGCGTCGCTTGGGCATCAAGGTGTCATCGCCATGGAGCCAGACATCATTGGGCAATGTGCGAAACACTGAAGACCAGGATTTCTGTGTCGGGAGTGTGGCGCCATCGATGACAGCGTGCGCCTGAGGGCCATGGGTTGCCAGGACAACATGGTCGAAGCGCTCGACGTGGCCCGATGCATCAGCAACGCGAAGACCTTCCCCGTCGCGAATAACGGACTTCACGGCTGTTCCGAGGCGAACCTTGCCTTCGAGCGAAGCAGAAAGCAGCTTCACATACTCGCGCGATCCACCGCTGACTGTCCGCCAGACCGGACGGTCAAAGCCCAGTAGCCTGTGATTGTCGAAGAAGGCGACAAAGCTCTCTGCCGGGAAGTTCAGCATCTCGTCGACCGGTGTCGACCAGATCGCAGCGCCCATGGGCACGAGATAGTCGCTGACAAAACGCCCGCGATAGTTTTCGCGCTCGAGATAGGCGCCAAGGCTCAGGCCTTCGAGCTTGCCCGCATGAAAGTCCGCGACCGCGCGCTTGTTGAAGCGGAACACGTCCTTCAACATTTTGAGAAAGCCAAGATCGAACAGATTTGTTGGCTGGGCAAACACCTTCCAGACCTTGTCAGACCCTGCCCATTCCGTGCGCCCATTGTCGATCGACACGCCAAAACTCATGTCGCTGGCCTCGGTCTTGACGCCGAGATGCGCAAAAAGGCCCGTCAGGTTTGGATAGTTCAGCGTGTTGTAGACGATGAAACCCGTATCAACCGGGATGACGCGCGAGGAAACCGTGACATCAACCGTTGCGGAATGTCCGCCAAGGCGGGGCCCGGCTTCATAGACAGTGACATCTGCACTCTTGTTGAGCGCCCATGCTGCCCCAAGCCCGGAGATACCCGAGCCCACAATCGCAATCTTCATTCGGTTGTTCTCATTCATGCCATCGTCTTCAGGGTCGAAAGCGCAGCGAGCGCACGCTCGCGCGCAAAAACATGGTCTACCACGGGTTTGGGATATGTGCGCCCGAGGGAAATCCCTGCGGCAGAAAGGTCCATGGGGGATGCGGCCCAGGGCGCATGGATGATGTCGGCGGGCAAGCGGGCCAACTCCGGCACATAGCGACGGACGTAGTCGCCCCTGGGGTCAAACCGCTCGCCCTGTGTGACCGGATTGAAGATGCGGAAGTATGGGGCTGCATCTGCCCCCGTGCCTGCAACCCACTGCCAGCTCGCGGTATTGCTCGCGGGATCCGCGTCAACCAGCGTATCCCAGAACCATGTCTCACCCTCGCGCCAGTCGATCAGCAGGTGCTTGACGAGGAATGAGCCGACAATCATGCGCACGCGATTGTGCATGAAGCCGGTTGTCCAGAGCTGGCGCATTCCCGCATCGACAATGGGATAGCCAGTCTGACCGCGCTGCCACGCCTTCAGCGCAGACGGATCGCTGCGCCAGGGAAAGCCATCAAACTTTGGCTGGAAGTTCTGGCTGTCGAGGTGCGGAAACAGGTCGAGCAGATGATAGGAGAACTCGCGCCAACCCAGCTCGCTCTCGAACACGCGCTGATCCTCCGCATTTGCGCGCGTTCGGCCGGCCTGAATGGCCTGGCGCTGGGCGTGCCAGACCTCAACTGTCGAGATTTCGCCGTGGGCGATATGCGCGGACAGCATGGACGTCGATGGCAGGTCCGGGCGGTTTCGATCTTCGGCATAGCCAGCAAAGCCCGTGGCGAAAAACGTGTCGAGCCGCTTCAAGGCACCTGCGGACCCTGGCGACCAGGTCTCACGAAGCCCCCCTGACCAATCCGGGCGGGTTGGCTGAAGCGCCCAGTCAGCCAGCGCATCGCTTCGAGGCGGCTCGGAAAATGGCTTGA
>JAIYEB010000213.1 GCA_027487195.1 Hyphomicrobiales bacterium
AGCAGATTGACCGACACGAAAATGAGCCCGATCACCAGCGTTACGCCCATGATTGGCACCATATCCTGGCTCAGGATCGATTTCGTGGCGTAAAGGCCAATGCCGGGCCAGTCAAAGACGGTTTCAACCAGCACAGTGCCACCGAGCAGCCAACCGAAATAGAGGCCGATAACTGTCAGTGTCGCCGAGAATGCGTTCTTCAAAACGTACTTGAACAGGATGAGCCTCTCGGTGAGGCCAAGCGCGCGCCCCGTGGTCACATAGTCCTGCTGCAGCACTTCAAGGGTTGAGGCGCGCATCATGCGCATGATGGTGGCAAGCGGGGAAAGCGACATGGCAATCGCTGGCATGGCCAGATGCTGCAGGGCCAGGGAAAGAGCCGCAAGATCGCCTGCAGCCAGCGCATCGATCGTAAGAAAACCGGTGATGAAGCGCGGGGGCTCCTCGATAATGGGGTAACGCCCGCCAAGCGGCAGCAGGCCAAGCCACATGGCAAACGCGAGTTGCAACAAGAGCCCGAGGAAGAAGCGCGGCATGGAAATCGCGCCGAGCGCAAAGACCCGGCTCAACGTATCGGGCCAGCCATCGCGGTAGCGCGCGGCAATCAGGCCGGCGGGCACGCCGACCAGGACGGCAAAGAGCATCGCCGCAACAACGAGCTCAAGGGTCGCTGGAAGGTAGGCCGCGAGGTCCTCGGTCACGGGACGACGCGTGAACAGCGATAGTCCCCAATCACCCCGCAACAGGCCTGTGACGTAGATCCAGTATTGCGTCCAGAACGGCTGGTCATAGCCATACTCGCGCGCCAGCGCTGCAATTTCGGCGCGTGAGGCATGGGGGCCGGCGGCCAGAGCCACGGGATCTCCCGGCAAAAGCCGGAAGATCGTGAACACAAGCATGGTGAGCCCGATAATGACGGGAATGAGCAGAAGAATGCGGCGCAGCGCAAATCCCAGCATCAATGCTCATCCCCACCGAGGCATTCTGGCCCTAGCTTCTGAGCGAGAGCGGGAAGAACTCGATCGCATTTGATGCCACCGGCACAAAGCGGAAGTTCTGGACCGTATCACGCATGGCGATCTTGCGCTTTTCCAGGACGCCGAAGATGTCCGGCGCATCATCGACAACCATGCGTTGGAAGCGATGGTAAAGCGCGCGGCGCTTCTCAACATCTGTCTCGGCGCGCGCGTCCTCGATGATCTTGTCTACGGCCGGGTTCTTGTAGACCATGTTCTGCCAGTTGCCGTTGTTGGTCGAGTGGTAGGCGGCAAAGGCGATGTTGTCTGGATCGCCGTAGTTGGCGGTCTGATAGACCGGGAAGAAGTCGGGCGCGGTCTGGGGGGTGCGGGCACGCTGGAGCATATCAGGCCAGAGCGATGGCTTGATCTCGAGCTCAACGTTGATGCGCCGAAGGCTCTCGGCCAGGATCAGCGCCCAGCGACGTTGCTGTTCCAGACCAGTGATCGGCGTCATTTCAATCTTGGCACCGTTTGGCGAGCGTGACCGGGCAAGGTGGGCGCGGGCGCGTTCAAGATTGGTGCGATACACCTCAAGCGTGGTGTCATGGCCGAAGATGCCATTTGGCAACGGCCCTTGCATGAGATCCGCATAGCCTGCCGTCTCCAGCATGCCCTGATAGTCGAAGGCGAACGATACGGCCTTGCGCAACTCAACGTCTGCCAGCGGGCCATGCTCGGTATTCATCTTGATCGAGAAGGTTCTGAACTCCGGCTCGATGATGGAGACAACGCCGGGGCGATCCTTCAGGGAATCCATGTCCTCGGATGTCAGATCAAGCGACACATGGACTTCACCGCGCTGAACCATCAGACGCTGGTTTGACGTTTCGCGCACGATCCTGAGGATCGCGCCGGTCAGGTTCCCGCCGCCCTGGCGCCAATTGTCACCAACACGCTCCCACTCATAGAGGTTTCCAGCCTCCGCGCGCCGCAGACGGAATGCGCCGGACCCTGCGGCGTTGGCACGCAGGAACGTTTGTCCATCATCAGTTCCGAGATTGGCTTCGACGACCCTTGGATTGACGATCCACTGCCAGACAAGGACCTGCAGGAACGCGACAAACGGCTTGGACAGGCGGATGCGCACGGTCTCGGCATCGATCACCTGCACCGAATTTGCATCGAGCACGCCCGAAACCATCCAGGAATTGCCGCGCCTGAGCTTCAGGATGCGATCAAACGAGTATTTGACGGCTGCGGCGTCAACCGGCGAGCCATCGTGAAAGCGCGCTGTGGTGTTGAGCTTGAACTCGTAGGTCATGCCGTCAGGCGAGACCGTCCATGATCTGGCCAGGTGCGGCACGGGCTGGGGCGGGTTGCCCTCGATGCGCACCAGGCTGTCATACATGTTGCGCATGGCCATTGCGGGCGTGAAACCCGTGGTCACATGTGGATCAAAGTTCGGGATGTCCTGGCCAGCGGCCATAATCAGGATGCGTCTCGCACCGGCGGTCTGGGCCAGTGACAGATCAGCGAAAGGGACTGTTGCAACTGCAGCCGCAGTACCTGCAAGCAACGAACGGCGAGATAGCGTCATGACTTTTCCCCTCAGTTGTTGTGTTCAGTGCGGGCCTTCTGGCCCTGTGATGATCCCAAAACCGGCGATATCCGCGCGCTGTCGCTCAGCGCGACACCGTAATCTCTCAGCGCGCCAGCTGGCGAAACGTAGCCCAGGGCCACATCGCGTTCGAGCTTTGAACGCTCGCGCGCCGAAGGGTCCCCAAAGCCGGAGCCGCCTGCAAGCATGACATCGATAATCTGATCTGGGCGCGACAACTCGACCAGCTCTCCGGTCCCGACATCATGAACCTGTCCGGGATTTGGTCCGATCACGAGACCGCGCGCCATACCGCCGGCCTTGCCACCATAAAGACCATCAAACGGGTTTGCGGCACCTTCGGGATAGACGGCGCAATTGAGAACGCCCGCATCCGCATCGCGTTTTCTCAATCGCACCCGCTGACCAAGGCCGCCGCGGCTCTCGCCCGCGCCGCCTGAATCCGTGATGTAGGCCTTTTCCAGAACCAGCGCGGGGACGCGCGCTTCAAACATTTCAACCGACGTATTGGCCGCAGAGGTTGGATAGAGCAGGCCCGAAATGCCGTCACGGCCAAGCGAGGCACCCTGGCCGCCGCCCGTGAACAAGAGATCGGAAAAGCTTTGCCCGGCACTGTCGCGGCCATAGAGATTACAGGAGACCGGCAGCCCCGTGAAAGACTGAACCTGTTGAGGAGCGGCCGGACTGAGGGCTCGAAAGATACTGGGCGCCAGATACCAGCCTGTGCGTGTGCGCAGGTTCACGGCCACAGGCTTTTGCGCATTCAACATCGAGCCTTCGGGCGCACGGACCTCAAAGGCCCGGTAACAGCCGGCATTGCCACGCACGTTCGGCGTCAGCATGCACTTCAGCGGGTATGTTGCATGAGCTTCAGTGTAGTTCAGCGTGCAATTGAAGCCGCCACGCCCGAGCTGTGGCGGCGCTCCGGCAAAGTCGAGCAAGATCCGGTCATCTTTGACCGTCAGTTCCAGCGGGAAGCGATAGGGCGTACCCATGGGATTTGCTGTGGCTTCGCCGTGATAAACCCCATCCGGCAGCGCGCGAATGGCGTCCCTCATGGCCTTTTCGGCCCGGTTCTGAACAACGGCTGCAAGCGCACGCAGATCATGCATGCCGTAGTCCCGCATGAAAGCGGTCAACCGTTCGGCACCTGTGGCGTTCGCCGCAACAAACGACTCGATGTCGCCGATGACCTGTGCAGGGTTGCGCACATTCTCGGCAAACAGCGTGTAGAAGGTCTCGTCCCGAACCCCTTCGCGGATCAGCTTCATCGGCGGGATTTGGAGGCCTTCCTCGTAGATCTCCCGTGCTGCCAGCCAGTCGCGCGTGCCTCCGATGTCGGAGACATGACCGACCGTGCCCATCAGCGCGACAACCCGTCCTTCGCGGAAGACCGGCGTCACGATTGCAATGTCGAAGAGATGGCCGGCACACAGCCATGGGTCGTTTGTGACGAGGACGTCACCGGGTTTGAGCGTTTCGGCCGGGTGCTTGGCCAGCAGCGCTTTGACTGCGCGCGGCAGTGTCAGGTTGAACACCGGCATCGCACGTGGCGAATGCGCCAGCGGCTCACCCTCGGGATCAAGGAGTTCGCAGGCAAAGTCCTGAGCTTCCGAAATCACCAGCGAGAAAGCTGTGCGGCAAACGGTAAGCCACATCTCCTCGACGACATTGACGAGCCGGCTCCACATGATCTCAAGCGCGATCGGGTCCGCTTCGATCAGGGCAATCGCATCTTCAAGCGGCGTCTGAGCGGTGATGCGGGCAGCGGGAGCATCGGCAAGGGCAACTTCAATGACCAGATTGCCCGCGAGATCAACGCTCAGCCTGTCTCCGGGGCCGATCACGGTGGTCGCTTCACGCTCTTCGATGATCGCAGGTCCGGTGATCGCTGTGTTGCTGTCGAGCGCATACCGGTCATAAACCGGCGTGTCCCAGGATCTGTGCTGGAACCAAGCGGTGCGGTGGCCCTTGAGGGCGTTTGTGCCAGACGTGGTCCGGCTAGTGCCGGCCAGCTGAAGAACCGGAGTGGGGCCAAGGGCCGTGACGCGGAACGTCATGGCTTCAAAGGCCGCACCCGGCGGAACGGAGGTGAAGCGCGCGGTGTAGGTTGCCACAAACGCTTCGCGGAGCGCAGCAAGGCCACGGGTTGTGAACGCATCGGCTGGAAGCGCGACCCGGATATCATGCATCTGGCCAACAAGCCGCATGTCGGCTGCGTGTTCAAAGCGCACATCGCCTGCGCTGACACCGGCTTCGATCAGGCGTGCGCGCCCTTCGGCTTCGAGTTCCGACAGGACGGCCAGAACGCCTTTCTCGTCAAAGTCGGCGGTAAAGCGCACGAGATGTGAGCGAACGCCTTCAAAAGACAGCGGTGCAGCCAGAAACCCAAGGGCAGAAGCAGCACCTGATGCAGGCGGCACAAGGACCTGCCTGACACCGAGCGCGCGTGCCACGCCAACCGCATGCGCGGGCCCTGCGCCGCCAAAGCCAACCATGGCAAAGTCGCGCGGATCCTTGCCCTTCTCCACGAGATGGACACGTGCCGCATCCGCCATGCTCTCGGTGACAACATCGTGGATGCCAGCAGCCGTCGCCTCGATCGTGAGGCCAAGCGGAGTGGCCAGCGTCGCCATCACGTTGCGTGCTGCTGCAACGTCAAGCGACATGCGCCCGCCGAGGAAGAAGCCTGGATCGTAGTAGCCAAGGACCAGATTGGCGTCCGTCACCGTCGCCTGTTTGCCGCCACGTCCGTAGCATGCCGGGCCGGGGTCCGCGCCCGAGGAATGCGGCCCAACGCGCAGCAATCCAACCTCATCAAGGGCTGCAATCGAACCACCACCAGCACCGATCTCGATCATGTCGACGACCGGGGCCTTGATCGGCAGGCCAGATCCCTTCTTGAAGCGATGAACGCGTCCCGCCTCCATGGACGTTGCGATTTCCGCGCGTCCATTCTCGACAAGGCAGGCCTTTGCCGTTGTGCCGCCCATATCAAACGACAGCACATCGCTGAGGCCGGCGCGGGCACCAAACAGGGCGGTTGCAAGCGCACCGCCAGCAGGACCTGACTCCAAAAGCCGGATTGGGTATTGGCGCGCGGTGAGCGGCGACACGAGCCCGCCGCCGGAATGCATCAGGCGTAGGCTGCCGGCAAAGCCATGCTTGCTGAGTTCAGCTTCAAGGCGCGCAAGATACCGGTCGATAAGCGGCTGCACGTAGGCGTTCGCAACGGTCGTGACGATCCGCGGATACTCGCCAAGAGCTGCGACCACATCTGACGACAAGGAGACTGACAGGCCCGGCGCCTCATCGGCGGCGATTTCGCGAACGCGCCGTTCATGGGCCGGGTTTGCGTAGGAATGAAGAAACGCAACCGCAATGGCCGCGCATCCGGCGTTTGCCAGCTTGCGAATGGTGTTGCGCGTCTCGGCTTCATCAAGCTTGGTGACGACACGACCGAGCGCATCCACGCGCTCCGATACTTCCATCCGCAGTGAACGATCGACCAGCGGGTCGGGGAAGGAAAGGCGCAAGTCGTAGATGTCGTAGCGCTGCTCGGCGCCCATCTCGAGAAGGTCGCGAAACCCTTGGGTGGTGATGAGACCGGTCCGCGCGCCCTTGCGCTCGATAACGGCGTTGGTGACGAGCGTGGTGCCATGCACGATCTCGGCAATGGCGCCGAGTGTCAGGCCAGCCATCGCGGCAATTTCCGTCAGACCAACAAGTGCCGCTTCCGACGGGTCGTGCGGGGTGGTCAGGCGTTTATGCAGGAAGAGGGCACCTGTTGCGCCATCGACCAACACGAAATCCGTGAAGGTCCCGCCAATGTCGAACCCGATCCGATAGCGCGGATCTGCAGCGCTCATGCTATTGCCTGTCATTGTCCCAAGCCGCTCGCGAAATCAGGCCAAAGGACCGCTGATCCAGCACGATTTGATTTTGATGTTTTCCCCATATTGAAAATCGTATAGCGCCCTCTCAAAATCACAAGCCAAATTTGTCCAGACAATAGTCGGACTCAACCCCCTAGGAGACGAAGCTGATGGATGCCGCCAAAGAGGCCGCTGTTGTCACATGGCTGGACAGCCAGTTGCCGGCAATGCTCACCTTGCTCGAGGAATTGGTGAACACCGATGGCGGCAGTTACGACAAGGCCGGTGTTGACCTGTGCGGCGCGCGGCTCACGCGGTTTCTCGCCGATGCCGGGCTCGAGATCGAGATCACACCCGTCGAGACCTATGGCGACGTCATCAAGGCGCGGCTGGACGTTCCTTCGGCAAATGATCGTCGCCCGATTGTCCTTCTTGGTCATCGCGACACGGTGTTTGCCAAGGGCGAGCCCGAACGCCGCCCATTCACAGTCACAAATGGCATTGCGCGCGGCCCGGGCGTCATGGACATGAAGGGTGGCCTGGTCATGAACGCCTTCGTGATCGCCGCTTTGCAGCGCTTTTCCGCAAGCCCTGCGCCTGTCACGATGATGATCACGTCGGATGAGGAAATTGCTTCGCCCGGTTGCCGTCCGCATATCGAGGCCGAAGCCAGGCTTGCGCGCATGGTGTTCAACTCCGAGCCAAGCCGTGAGCCGCATCAAATTGTCAAAGGGCGCAAGGGCGGCGTATTCATGGCCTTTGACGTCACGGGCAAGGCTGCCCATTCCGGCGCAAACCATGCAGAAGGCGCTTCCGCCATTCAGGCCCTGGCGCTGAAGATCCCACGTCTTCATGCGCTCACGGACTATGATCGGGGCATCACGATCAATGTCGGGCTCGTGTCCGGCGGCCAGACCGTCAACACGGTGGCTCCATGGGCTCAGGGCCAGATTGACCTTAGATACGTCAAGGCGCCGGAGCGCGCAGAGATGATCGAGCGCATTCGCGAGATCGTCGAGGCCGTGGACGTTCCAGGTACCAGCGCAACGCTGACAATCCGGGGCGAGTTTCTACCGCTGGAAGAAACGCCGGCCAGCGCGCGCCTGTTTGAGATCTACCGTCAGGCAGGGCGTGAAGCCGGCTTTGAAACCGGTGCAGAGTTCACGGGCGGATGCGCGGATTCAGGGCTCACATCAGCTCAGGGCTGCCCAACCTTGTGCAGCGTTGGCCCGGTCGGCGGAAAAGGCCACACGCCCGAGGAATACCTGCTGGTCGACAGTCTCGTGCCATCGGCCAAGGCGCTTGCGCTCTCCATCATGCGCGCCGGCGGCAGCTTGCCAATGTAGTGATCAGGTTCGAACACAGATGGTCTCTGTGCTCGAACCAACCCAGCCTCGATGAGGCCGCGCAGAGTTGCCTCAAGTCGGTGAGAGCATCGGTGCGGCACCTCATATTTGACATGTGAAAAACTCGACTCACAGTCAGATCAGCCCAAGCGCGAGCTGTCGCTCAAATGGACAAGTCTTCCGCCAGTGATCGTGCAGACCACTTGCGGGGGCAGTGGTGAGCGATCCTCGACCAACACCAGATCAGCCCGCAGCCCTTCTTCAATCCGGCCCCGATCAACGAGACCAAGTGCATCGGCAGGGCCACTGGAAACGAGAGCCCACGCTTTGGCCAGCGGCAGCAAGCCCTGGGCCGCAAGCCTGAAGGGAGCCGTCGGAAGGGCAGGGTAATAATAGTCGGAAGCGAGGACCGTGCACAGGCCCAGAGCTGCCATCTCGCCAGCAGACGGGCAGCCCGTATGCGAGCCACCGCGCATTACGTTTGGCGCGCCGAAGACGATGGGATCGCCGGCACTTGCAGCCGCCCGCGTTGTGTCTTCATTGATTGGGAACTCCGCAATCGTGCAACCAAGGTCGCGATACCAGTCGCGTTGCTGGGGCGACATGTCATCATGCGACAGCATTGGGACATGAGCGTGCCGTGCTGCCGCCGCCAAACGTTCTATCGAAGCTGAAACTTCGTCAATGCGAGCGTAGACCTTCTCGATCAGGGCATGAAACTCAGATGAGGTGAGCCCGGAGCGGGCGATCATGCCCGCCATCTTGTCCGGACGGTGCCGCTGCTTGATCGTTCCGGCCATATGGTCATTAAAGGCCAGGCAATTGATCCGACCATTGGCGATCCAATCAAGGATGACGGGCTCAGCATCAAGATTAAAGGTCTCGTGGCGCAAATGATACCGGGTGTCGGTTGCAAGATGCGCTCTTAGCTCTTCAATCGTTTCAAGTATGGCAAGGGCGGCGTCGGCCCCTCGCACGCCGCCTTCCCAGGACCAGGTCACCGAGTGATACGCTGTCGTGATGCCGTTCGCAGCGAATTGCCGGTCAGCTTCGAGAAGCGCAATTGCTGGGTCGACATTCACATGGGGGCGCGGATGAACAAGCCGTTCGAACCCATCGCCGTGAATATCGATGATGCCGGGGAGCACATAGAGCCCACGTGCATCGATATGGAGCGCGCCTGGACGGCTGTCATTCCCGGCGCTGATGAGCCCTTTATCCAACCCAACGTCAGCTTCTGCAAAGGAACCTGCTGCGAGGACGTGGCCACCTGTCACTTCGATGGGCCGCATCGTTCGCAAAGGCCTGTTCGCGCGTGTCTGCAGATGTCCAGCATTCATGTTCATGGGATCATTCCGGTCAGGGTTGTCGATGTCCTCATTGAAGCGCCTCAGCAACATCGACATGACATGCAGATGTCATCAGTGCGTCACGGGGAACTGGTGTTGCAGGGCGAATGCATCCTGATCTTCAGGCCTCGGAGAGTCATCATGAACCGTCGTGACTTTGTTGCTTCAGCCGCCATTCTTGCCGTCGTTGCAGCCACTCCAGCGCTTGCACAAACCCGACAGCGTCTCCGGTTCGCCGTTACTGATGTTGATGGCTCCGAAAACCTCCAGCGTGAATTCGGGCCATTCAAGGCCGCGTTCGAGCGCGTGATGCCGAACGTCGAGATCGCGCTGTTCCCTGTTTCGGGCCGCACCGCTGCGGTCGAGGCCATGAATGCCAATCAGGTTGATCTCGTGTTGACCGGGCCAGCCGAGTACGTGGTTTTCAAGGCCCGCATGCCTGCAGTCCAGCCGGTCGTTATCTGGCAGCGCCCGGACTACTTCTCGCAGATCGTCGTGTTGGCAGAGGGGCCAATCAAGCAGCTCGCCGATCTGAGGGGGCGGAGAATTTCATTTGGTGAAATTGGCTCGACGTCGCAGCATCTTGGGCCTGCACAGATCCTTACCGAAGCAGGGTTGACCTATGGGCGTGATTTTGAAGCCTTGTTCCTGCGCCGCAATGTCGCCATCGAAGCGCTGAGGCGCGGAGATCTCGCTGCCATTGGCATGAACCTCACCCATATCCAGCAGATCCGTCGCGCCGTGCCAGATGTGAAGCTCAATGTTATCGGGCGCGGTCGTGATCTTCCGGATGATCTGATCATTGCAGCGCCGAGCGTCTCCGCCGACATGGTCGGACAGGTGCGCAAAGCGTTCATTGATCATGCCGGCCCGCTTTTGCAGGCAGTCCTCCAGGTTGAGGCCAATGCCCGTTGGAACGGCGGCACGTTCCTTCCGAACGTATCTGATCGCGACTATGATGTGATCCGTCAGATGTATCGCGCCGTTGGTATCAACGAGTTCACACGCTTCATCGGCCAGTGAACATCGCCGCGGTCCCAAAGTTGGCTGCGCCAGGCGAAGCCACATGTAGCGGCGAAGGCGCGTCGGTCGCATCCGTGCGGGGGCTCACAAAAGAGTTCGGTGGCGGGCTAACCGTAATTTCCGGCCTTGATCTGAACATTCAGCACGGCTCCAAAGTCGCGATCATTGGCGCCAATGGCACGGGAAAGTCGACACTGATCCGCATGCTCGTGCGACTGGTCGAACCAAGCAGCGGCAACATAAGCCTTCTTGGGCAGGATGTTCGCAAGCTGGACGCGCGGGGCCTGAAGCTCTTGCGCTCGCGGGTTGGCTTTGTATTTCAGCGCCACAACCTTGTGACGCGGCTCAGCGCACTCACCAACGTGGTCCATGGTGTTCAAAGCCGCATGAGTGGGCCGCAGACCTGGACCCAGTTGCTTGCCCCACGTGAGGTTCGCGCTGAGGCACTGCGTTGCCTTGACCGCGTTGGACTTGCCGACAGGGCGATGTCGCGCGTTGACACGTTGTCGGGCGGCCAATCGCAGCGCGTTGCAGTGGCGCGCATGTTGATGCAACGGCCAGAGCTTGTGATCGCAGATGAGCCCGACGCCAGCCTCGATCCAAAGGCCGGCGAAGAGGTGATGGCAACGCTTGCAGCCCTGGCCAGCGAGCAGAAAGCCACCCTCATATTCGTTTCGCATCGCATGGAGCATGCCGTTCGGTTTTCGGATCGGATTATCGGCCTTGGTGGTGGCCGGGTGGCTCTCGACAAGCCTTCACAAAGCGTCTCCGAACCTGAGCTAACCCGATTTTTCCGCAATGATTGAGCAAAGTGGGCGAAAAACAAGCCAATTGCCGCCGCGCATCGAACGCTTCAACCCAGTTGCGTTTACTCTGACGTTTGCTGTCGTAGCCTTTGTGTTCTGGTCCATCACCACCGCTGGTCCATCGATTGAGCAACTGGCACGCGGACTGCCCAATATCGGTAACATTCTTTCGCGGATGTTCCCGCCCGATCTCGAACGCATAGACCGGATTCTATGGTCGCTGTTCCAGACCTTCCAGATGGCAGTTGCGGGCTGCGTTATCGGGCTCCTTTTGTCCGTGCCTTTGGGAATTCTTGCTGCCGAAGGCCTTTCGCCGCACCCAGCTATCCGAGCGGCTGCCCGCTCACTGATTGCCGTGTTCAGAACAGTGCCCGATCTGGTCTGGGCGTTAATCTTCGTGATTGCGGTAGGTCTCGGCTCTCCAGCCGGTGTGCTGGCTATTGCCATTGATGTCATGGGCTTTGCGGCTCGTTTTTTTGCCGAGGCCATGGAAGAAACCGACAAGGGACCTCGTGAGGCGCTGTCTGCACTTGGCGCCAACAGGCTCGGCATGATCATGTCTGCGGTTCTGCCGGCAGCAGCGCCCTCAATGATTGCCACATCGCTGTACTGCCTTGAGAAGGCAACACGTGCGTCTGTCGTTCTCGGGCTCGTCGGGGCAGGTGGCATAGGTGTTGAATTGAAAGTCGCGTTCGATCTGTTTGCCTATCAGACAGCAGCCACGATTATCCTGGTGATCCTGATGCTCGTCATTACCGTTGAACAGACAGGTGGCTGGCTCAGGCGAAAGATCATTTGAGGCCGCGCTGTCAGAACCTGGCTCCATCACGCATCAGGTCGACACTGCCTGTGCAGCAGAACCTCTACGTTGCGCAGCGACAGGGGGCATCGGACATGCATCAACACTGCCATGCGGATGATCCCGGGCGATGTCTTGAAGGTTTGGAACATGGCTGGGGCTGGTCATACAAGGAAGGCCCGGTATCCTTCCCGGCACGCTCGTGATCCTCTGACAGTGCCGTTTGAACCGTTGCTGCGCTGCATCGAGGCTGGCCGCGGTTGACGACAATCGGCCCCGATGTCATGACGATGACAGTAACGTGACATTGCGATCGGATCTGCTGTGGCTTCAACAATAACCGGCGGTAATCAGGGCGATTTTCAGGAGATTGCTCGGGGACTTGGCACTGTTATGCGCTACGCGGCCGGCGAGGTCCTGTTCCGCGAGGGTGACGAGCCCGTATACATGTATTTCGTGCTCTCCGGGCGCGTAGAGGTCCGCAGCCACGGCAAGTTCATCGAGTACATTGAAGGCGGACGTGCGCTCGGTACCATTTCAATGGTCGACAAGAACCCACGGTCAGCGACGGCGCACGCAGTTGATGCCGCCGAGGTGGCGCTCATCGACCAAAAGAAGTTTCGCTTCATGGTCGAGGAAATCCCTGGCTTTTGCTGGTTTGTGATGGACATGCTGGCCCACCGCATTCGCGCGACCAACCAGGCGTTGTAACGCTCGGCCTCGCCGGATTTCAGGACCATTTCAAGGTATCCGTCACCTCGGCCTTCTGCTCGCCGGGACGCGTGCGCGGTGTTGCCGTCAGCATAGCCAAAACGGTCTCAGACCTCACCCGAACGCAGGGTCGTCAGGGTCGCATAGTGCTGCCTGCACGCAACTCACCTTTCGGGCACAAGCCGGCTTCCTTTGACGGTGCCCGTGCGCGGGCGGGTGGGGGAGGTGGGGTGAACTGGCATGGCGCTTGCCAAGTCTAGCCAGAAGGCACTGAGCCCGGTCGTATCCGCCGCATCCGCGTGCAGAACGGGCTCGGCCTGCCCAAAAGGAGAGCATTCCATGGATCGTCGCCGTTTTCTGGCTGCCGGCTTGATC
>JAIYEB010000271.1 GCA_027487195.1 Hyphomicrobiales bacterium
CCATCTCGGGGACTGGCGCCAGGGGCAGTCCCAGGCGCGCAGCGGCTTTGCGCAGAGGCGTGTGCATGGCCTTGTCCTCAGCCGTTGCAACAACATCGACCGCCCCGGCGACACATGCAGCTTCCATCGCCTGAAACAACGCGACCTCATCCGCGCGGGTTGTAAACCCAATGCCGAGTGCGACTGTCATTTGCGACCAATCCATTGCACCACGGGCATGGCGGCGCGCCATCCCATGAAATTGCCGATCGGTTCGGCACGTTCAAGACCAATGCGCACAAGCTCGCCTCCATGCTCGCGCGCAAAGGCGATGAGCCTTGCCTCGGTCTCCAACGTGACGGCGTTGACGACCATGCGGCCTCCGGTTGCGAGAGCCACCCAGCAGGTTTCGAGCACGCCCGGAACCGTTGCCCCCCCGCCGACGAAGATGGCATCAGGCTCTGGCAATCCAACGCAGACACCGGGTGCTGCACCTTCATGGACCTCAAGATGCGGCACGCCGAGCGTCATTGCGTTCTCGCGAATGCGCGCGGCCCGCGCGGACCGCGCCTCAAGCGCAATCGCCCGGTTTGCACGATGAGCCAGCAGCCACTCGATGGCGATGGACCCGGAGCCCGCGCCCACATCCCAAAGGAGTTCATCGCCACGGGGTGCAAGGCTTGAAAGCGTAACGGCTCGGATCTCACGCTTGGTCAGCTGTCCATCATGTGAAAAGGCCTCATCCGGAAGGCCGGGGCCAAGCGGCAGAAGCCCGCTGCCCTTGACTTCGACGCCAACACAGACAGGCGCCTGAGTGTCGGCACGGTCGACGAGAAACTCAGCCCGACCGCTCGTAACCCGTTCACGCGGCCCGCCGAGTGCCTCCAGGATCGTCAGGATGGACCCACCAGCGTTTGCGGCCGTCAGTTCGCGTGCGAGAGCACTGACGGACTGTCCATCCCTGACAAGCACAAGCAGGCGCGCGCGACGCCTGAGATGGGACCGCACAACAGAGAGAGGGCGGGCGTGCAACCCCAGCACCACCGTTTCCTCAACCCGCCATGCCAATCGGGCGCAGGCAAGCGACACGGTTGAGACTGCGGGAATGACGATCCGTTCGCCAGGTGGAACGTGCGGGGCGATCACCGCGCCGGCGCCAAACCAGAAGGGATCGCCTGACACAAGCGCGCATACGGGGCGCCCGCGCATCGCGAGCAATGCTGGAAGTGATTCGGCGAACGGGCTTGACCACGGGATTGCCCGTGAGATCAGCGGTGCCGCCAACTCAAGGTGTCGGTGTCCGCCAAAAACAGCCTCCGCCCTGGAGATGGCTCCACGCGCCCGTGCACAAAGTCCCTCAAGGCCATCTTCATTGATGCCCACGATGGACAGCCACGGCAAAGCTGTGTCAATTCCTGTGTCCATGTCGAACAGATACGACGTCCTAGTGCTCGGCGGTACGGCAGAAGCAAACCAGCTTGCCGATGTGCTGGCGCGTCGCGGCGTCGCCGCAGTGCTGTCTTACGCTGGAAGAACGGAAAACCCAAAACAGCCGCCTATTCCGTTTCGGGTCGGCGGCTTTGGTGGCGTTGAAGGTCTTGTTCGCTACATCCTGGATCATCGAATCAGGGTCGTGATCGACGCAACCCATCCGTTCGCGGCCCAGATGAGCACCAATGCCGTGCTGGCTTGTGCGGAAGCGGGTGTGAAGCTCATCGCGCTGGAGCGCACGCCCTGGATTGAAGCGCAGGGCGACAAGTGGCTGCGGGTTCCCTCGCTGGAGGCTGCGGCCGATGCGCTGGGCAAGGCCCCGCGTCGCGTGTTCCTTGGGATTGGGCGCATGCATCTCGACGTGTTCGCCAGCGCGCCTCAGCATGCGTATCTGGTGCGTTTGATCGATCCGCCACGTGGAAAGCTTCCGCTACCTCACCTGAGTGTTGTGGTTGCGCGCGGCCCGTTCACTTTTGCCAATGACAAGGCGCTTTTCGAAGAGCGCCGGATTGATGTGGTGGTGGCCAAGAATTCCGGGGGAGCGGCTGCGGAGGCCAAAATCCTCGCTGCGAGAAAGCTCGGTCTTCAGGTGGTCATGGTGGATCGGCCAGCCATCCCCGCTCGACCGAGCGTGACCACCATCGATGAGGTGCTGGCGGTTCTCGCAACAGAGGTGCGTTTACCCGAGCCCGTGGTCAGCCCGCCGGCTTCCGCTGTTCCAGTGAAGCAACCCATGCGCCGATGGTAACCAGAGCCAGAGCCAGCGCGACAATGATCGTGAAGCTGCCCTTGCCAGCGACAATGAGCAGCACCGTTGAAATGACCGGTGTTGCATAGGCTGCGGCACCGAGCACCTGAATGTCGCCATTCTTGACGCCGATGTCCCAGACATAGAACGCAAGCCCTGTCGGCAGAAGTCCAAGGGCTGCAATCGCCAGCCAGCCGGTCGCATGCGACGGCCATTGCGTGGTTTCGAACGCAACGTGGCACAGGCCTGCCAGGACGGCGCCCGCAAGGCAAAATCCGACGACCATGTCGGTCGGGACGGCTTTGTAGCGGCGCGACCCGACCGAGTAGCTCGACCAGATCACAGCGCACAAAAGCGCCATCGCGTAGCCTGCGATATGCTCTGATCGCAGGTCGAGCCCGTTTCCTGCAACAATCAGCGCCGCGCCGGCAAAGCCCATCACCGCACCTGCGACATGCCTTGGCTTGAGCTTTTCCCCAGGCAGCAGCGCAGAGAACAGCACAATCAGGAGCGGCCACAGATAGTTCACCAGATTGGCTTCGACCGGCGGCGCCAA
>JAIYEB010000418.1 GCA_027487195.1 Hyphomicrobiales bacterium
GCGCAGAAGGCGATGTGCCGCAGGCCTGGCCGGACCTTGTCATCATCGATGGCGGCAAGGGCCAGCTTGAGGCTGCGCGCAAGGTCATGGTGGAGCTTGGCATTGAGAATGACGTGCCGCTGGTGGCTGTGTCCAAGGGGCCGGACCGCGATGCGGGTCGCGAAACACTGACCATGCCGGGCAAGCCGGCGTTCAAGCTCGAGCCGCGTGATCCTGTGCTCTACTTTATCCAGCGCATGCGCGATGAGGCGCATCGGTTTGTGATTGGCGCGCATCGACAAAAGCGCTCGAAGGCGCTTGGTGTGTCGAGACTTGATGAGATCGAGGGGGTTGGACCCATCAAGAAGCGTGCGCTGCTGCGCCACTTCGGCACGGCCAAGGCCGTATCGCGGGCAAGCCTTGATGATTTGATGAAGGTCGATGGTGTCAACGCCGCAACCGCCCAGGCCGTGTTCGATTTCTTCCAGGGTTCGGCCTGACGCAAGCTCCGCCTGAGCCGGACTTGTCAGCGAACCGACGCTTTAGGTCGTCGTTTGATCGAGTACCGTTCCGCAAAAGCCGGCTTCCACTTTTGCGTGACATGTTCTACACCGATTTTGCTCTCGTCGGGGTGCCCTGGGATCGTGTCCAGGGCTGAGAGGTTCATCCAACCCGTCGAACCTGAACCGGGTCATGCCGGCGGAGGAAATCGGGTGCGCCATAGGCCTGAAAGACTGCTCGCAACAGCCTGGCGAACGCTTCTTGCTGTGCGCTCGCGCCAGCCGCGCGTTCATTGCCTGACCAATCAGGCTGCGAGCGTTCTGACAGCCAACGCACTCCTGGCGCTTGGGGCGACACCTTCGCTGACCTCTTCGCCGGACGAGGTGGCTGCTTTCGCCAGTTCCGCTGACGCGCTCTTGGTCAATCTTGGCACGCTCGACGCAGAGCGCGTGCGTTCCATCGACATTGCCGTTGAGATTGCGCGGGAAGACAAGACGCCATTTGTGCTCGATCCCGTCTTCATTGATCGCTCGCCATCCCGAGCGGTCCGCGCGCGAAAGCTTGTTCAGCATCGACCGAGCGTTCTCAAATGCAACCGCGCCGAGGTTGCAGCGCTCCTTGGCGCTGAGCCGACGGCGGATGCGCTGGCGAGCTTTGCGCTGGAGCGGCTGGAAACGCTGGCGCTGACCGGCGCAGACGATCTCATCACCAATGGCGCTGATATGGTGACCATCTCAAATGGCCATGCGCTCGCAACCCGCGTGACGGCCATGGGCTGTGCGCTTGGTGCGCTTGTTGCGGCGTTTTGCGCCGTTGAGGATGAGCCGTTTGTGGCAGCGTTTGCGGCCGTGCTGACAGCTGGCATCGCAGGCGAGGTTGGCGCTGAAAATTCCCAGGGGCCGGGCACGTTTCAGCCGGCGTTCCTTGATGCGCTCGCCAATCTTGATGAGGCGACGTTTCACAGACGGGCAAGACTATCATGAAGCCGCTTGATCTCTCGGTCTATGCGATTGCCGACACGGCGCGCTCCACCCGCAACACAGATGAACTCGTGTCGCTGTGCAAAGCCGCCGTCAGCGGTGGCGCAAGCCTGCTCCAACTGCGCGACAAGGACAGCGAAACCGCTGTCACAATCGCCCATGCGCGGGCTCTGGTTGCAGCCTTCCGCGCAAGCCCCGTGCCGGTCCTGATCAACGACCGTGTCGATGTTTGCCTTGCTGCCAGCGCAGATGGTGTCCATCTCGGTCAGGATGACATGTCGCTTGCGGATGCGCGCCGCCTGCTTGGGCCGCGCGCGATTATCGGCGTGACGATCCGCACCCTGGCCGAAGCTGAACAGACGGAACTTTCGAGTGCCGACTATGCGGCAATCGGTGGTGTGTTTGTGACAGCCTCAAAGCAGAATGAAACGCCACCCCTTGGCCTGTCCGGCCTGAAGCAACTCGTTGGCGTGCTTCATCGCCGCCGCCCGCAACTGCCGCTGTGCGCGATTGCAGGCATCACGGCCGAAAACGCCGCTGATGTCGTGTCGCAGGGCGTCCGCGGTGTGGCCGTGATTTCAGAGATCTTCCGGGCGAAGGATCCGCGGCAGGCAGCCATAGCCCTTTCCCAAAGTGTGCAACGGGGATTGAGGACATGACGGCCATTGCGCTGACAATTGCAGGCTCCGACAGTTCGGGCGGAGCTGGAATTCAGGCTGATTTGAAGAGCTTTTCGGCGCTTGGCGCCTATGCCGCGTCGGTCATCACGGCGCTGACCGCCCAGAACACGCAAGGCGTGCAGGGTGTTTTCGCAGTTCCGCCAGACTTTGTGTCCGCCCAGATCGACAGTGTGTTCTCTGATCTCAACGTCAGGGCTGTGAAGATCGGCATGCTGGCAACGTCGGATGTGATCCGCGCGGTTGCATCAGGGCTTGATCGCTGGGCAGCGCAGTCGATTGTGCTTGATCCCGTGATGGTTGCCCAATCCGGCGATCCGCTCATTGCCGATGAGGCGGTCTCAACCCTCAAAGCCGTGCTGATGCCGCGCGCTGTCCTGATCACGCCCAATCTTCCGGAAGCAGCTCGTCTCACGGGTCTCGCAATGGCTGAGAGCGAAGACGCGATGATCTTGCAGGGCAGGGCGCTGATCGCGAGCGGAGCACAGGCCGTTTTGATGAAAGGCGGGCATGGCTCCGGCCCGGAAAGCATCGATCTCCTGATCACAGCGTCCGGCATTGTCCGTCTGGTGGCTCCGAGGTTTTCGACGCGCAATACGCACGGGACGGGCTGCAGCCTGTCGTCAGCAATTGCGGCGCA
>JAIYEB010000412.1 GCA_027487195.1 Hyphomicrobiales bacterium
ACGGGTTTCTGGGCCCACATCTCCTCGTTGGCGAGCCAGTAATCGTTGGTTCCACCAACATCGAGGATGCAGCACTCGCCACGCTGCGCGATTACTTCGTCTACGATCGCCATGAAGCGCAGGAACCTAGCCTGCCGGAACGGGTTCTTGTGCACCGCATCGTGCGAGCGCCCCATGGTTGCCAGGCGGGCTAAGGGGTTTTTCATAACGTTTTCCATAATGTGGGAGTTAAAGCTGAACGCCAATGTACGCAACAAAACGAGTCACAATTGGTGAACAAATTGGATTTGATGCATTCATTTAGAATGGTTCATCAATACTATCCACGGAACGCCGAGCCTTGCACTCGCGATTTGGAGCCTCTAGCATACATGGCGAGTGCGCCACGCGGCCCAAGAGCCGATCCGACAACAAGTGGTGCCCAAGGGAGATATCATATGGATCGTCGTCAATTGTTGGTGGCTGGCGCAGCCAGCGCGTCTTTGACTGCATTTGGCAGCGCAGCGAACGCACAGGCGCTGACATCGCTGAACATCTTTGTTCCTGCGGCCCCAGGTGGTGGCTGGGATGGAACTGGCCGCGCCATCGAGCGCTCCATGCGCGCAGCCGGCATCATCCAGAATTTCCAGTTTGATCATGCGCCCGGCGCAGGCGGAGCCGTAGGCCTCCCGCGCTTTCTCCAACAACGGCGTGGCCAGGCTGACACCATCATGGTCGCTGGCATGGTGATGGTCGGCGCATTGATCACGAACAAGTCGCCGGTGCGTCTGCTCGATACAACGCCGCTCGCGCGGCTGACGGGCGAAGCGCTGGCGGTTGTCGTTCCGACCGCATCTCCGTTCCAGACCATGCGCCAGCTGATCGACGCGTTCAAAGCCGATCCAGGCCGGGTGTCGTGGGCGGGTGGTTCGGCCGGTGGCTCGGACCACATCCTCGCAGGCCTGATTGCGAAGTCTGCAGGCCTTGATGCGCGGCGTGTGTCCTATGTCGCTTTCGCCGGTGGTGGCCCCGCCCAGGCGGCGCTGCTTGGCAATCAGGTCTCCTGCGGGATCTCCGGCTATTCCGAATTTGCCGAGCAGATCAAGGCTGGCCGCCTGCGCGCGCTTGCGGTCTCGTCGCCCGAGCGTATTGCCGGTATCGATGTGCCAACCCTGCGTGAAGGTGGCGTCGACGTTGAGCTCCTCAACTGGCGCGGCCTGTTTGGCGCTGTCGGTATCACGCCGCCGCAGCGCGAAGCACTGATCGCGTTGATCCGTCGCATGGTCGCGTCGGATGCGTGGAAGGGCGAGCTTGAGCGCAATGATTGGCTCAGCATCCCGATGTATGGCGACGACTACACCCGTTTCGTTCAAGCCGAGTTCACGCGGATCGAAGGCATCCTGAAGGACATCGGTCTGGCCTGAGCCAGTTCTACTCCCAAAGACCATCTGGCACTTGGGGTATTGTCAGCACACTCTTCCCGGAATGACCATCGCACTTGAGGCGTTGGCGCCGGGGAGAGGCAATTGGCTGAGACAAGTGATGCGATCGAACTGCGCTCTGGACCGTCCTGGAGCGATGTTGGCCTTGGCCTGGGCGTTGTAGCGCTTGCAGGCGTTCTCGCCTGGCAGGTCATGCAGATCCCAGCCTCGCCGCTTTATGCGCGCGTCGGCCCGTCACTGTTCCCGTGGATAGCCGTCTCGATGCTGGGCCTCCTGGGTATCGCGCTGTCGGTACAGGGGTTTCGCGGCGGATGGGCCCATGATGAAGCCTCCGGGACCTTTGATCTGCGCGGCTGCCTTTACATGTCGCTCGGCTTGCTGGCGAACCTCCTGTTCATTGACGGCATGCAGGTCGGGGTTGAACCGGCGGTTATCCCCTTTCCAAAACTCGGCTTCATCCTTGCTTCAACCATCCAGTTCGTTCTGATTGCCCGCGCTTTCGAGAGCGAAAAGCCTCTTCGTGACCTTGCCATCGGCTTTGCGGTCGCTGTTTTCGCCTACATTGGGTTTGATCAGCTTCTTGGGTATCGGATCGGCTCAGGCCTCGTTGAAGATTTCATTCAGGCCGGCTTTGCCCGGCTCAGCGGGGCTCGGTAATGGACGTTCTTGGTTTTCTCGCGCAGGGTTTCGCCGTCGCGCTTCAGCCTCATAATCTTTTGTGGTCGTTGGTCGGTGTCACGTTGGGGACTGCCGTTGGCGTTCTTCCAGGCCTTGGCCCAGCCCTTACCATTGCCTTGCTCTTGCCTCTGACCTTCAAGGTTGAAGCGACCTCCGCGCTGATCCTGTTTGCAGGCATCTATTACGGGGCGATGTATGGCGGCTCCACCACATCGATCCTGCTCAACACGCCGGGCGAGAGCGCAACCATTGTGACGGCGCTCGAAGGCAACCGGATGGCCAAGAACGGGCGGGCAGGCGCGGCCTTGTCCACCGCTGCGATCGGTTCGTTCGTTGCTGGCACGATTGGCACCATCGGTCTCAGCTTTCTTGCGGTGCCGGTTGCAAACCTGGCCCTGGCGTTTGGTCCGGCTGAGTATTTCAGCCTGATGATCCTGTGCTTCGCCACAGTGTCTGCCGTGCTTGGAAACTCCGCAGTGCGCGGTCTGACCTGCCTCGCGGTCGGGCTTCTTCTCGGGACCATTGGTATCGACAACCAGACCGGTCAGGCGCGCCTGACATTCGGGGTGATTGAGCTTCTTGATGGCGTCGGAGTGTTGATTGCCGCGGTTGGTTTGTTTGCGGTTGGCGAAACGCTCTATCTCGCCTCCCATCGCAAACAGAAGGATGACGAACCCCTCGTCATCAAGGACTCGATCTGGATGTCGCGCTCGGACTGGGCGCGGTCATGGAAGCCATGGCTGCGTGGGTCGGCCATTGGCTTTCCGATTGGCGCCATGCCCGCAGGCGGAGCGGAGATCCCGACCTTCCTGAGCTATTGGACCGAGAAGAAGCTTTCAACGCGGAAGGAAGAGTTCGGTACGGTTGGTGCAATCGAGGGCGTTGCCGGGCCCGAGGCGGCAAACAACGCCTCGGCTGCCGGTGTGCTCGTGCCCATGCTGGCGTTGGGCCTGCCGACGTCGGCGACCGCAGCCATCATGCTGTCCGCGTTCCAGAGCTACAACATCAACCCCGGTCCGATGCTGATGACCCAGCAGCCACAAT
>JAIYEB010000174.1 GCA_027487195.1 Hyphomicrobiales bacterium
GCACGGGATCTCGAACAGCGGCTGCCACCACATCACGCGATCAAGCAAAAGCTCAGCAGCATTGCCCTTTGTCTCGCCGGGTCCGGGATGGCCAAAGAACACGTAGTCCGCACCGGCCTCGCCGGCCTCCATGGCCTCGTGACGCGAGCGGACATTTCCTGCGCCAACAATTCGGTCGGGCTGCAGGCGTTCACACGCGTCCGTCAGATCGGCGATGGTTCCGTCGGCATGAAAACCATCGAACCCCAGACGCGCTACAAGTTGCGCGTCGCCGCGAAGAAGGGCTGCAGCATCGACTGCGGCGACCACCGGCAGGATCCGCTCGGCCAGCACCGACAGTGCCTTTGGGTCAATTGTTTCCGCCCACACCAGAACCGAGGCGACATCGCCCGCCGCGAGTGCGTCTGGGAGGGACTTGATTACGGCCTCGGATGGCGCTTGCGGCAGGACCAGCATCAGGCGCGTGCGTGGGCGGGGCGGGGCATTCTGCGAAGCCGCAGTGCTTTTGCCCGATGACGTCTTCTTGCGGCGATTTTTCGACATGGCGCGTTGTATATGGCGTTACGTGGCAAAAGTAAGCCCGCCAGGATGGGTTAAGTCTCGCGTGGCCCACCAACGGCGACCGCAAGCCGTTCGATCCGCTCGGCTGCACGCGTCATGGCCTCGATGACGGCGTCCTGTGCACCTTCAAGCTCTTCAACAGCCATGGAGCGCGAGGCCCGCGCTGTTGCGGCATCCGACTCGAGAATCTTGATGCGCCGGCGCGCTTCCGAAAGCTCATCAGCAACCATGACGGCGGCCATGACGGTCAGCCGTTGGTCGCCGATCTCGCCAAAGCTGCCCTTGAGTTGCTGCACATGGGCTTCCACGTCGGCGGCAAGACTTTGCAGATAGGGCTCCTGGCCTTCATCGCAGGCCATGCGGTAGGAGCGTCCGTTGATGTTGACTGAAACTGTTGCCACGTCAGCCACCTGCTCCGATCAAGACAGTTCTGACCGAGTCCATGGCTGAATCCACCCGCCGCGCCACTTCGCGATTGACGGTTTCAAGCTCGACCGTCCGCGCCTTCAGATCATCGAATTCTCGAGCCAGCCGCGCGCGATCAAGGGCCAGGAGATGCATCTCCTCCTCAAGATCGCTTACGACATCCTCCGCAGCGCGCCGCCGCTCGATTGCCTTTTCGAAGACATCGAGCGCGCGCTCCAGACGCGTCACAGCTTCATCGAGCCCAAGTCTAGACATGCTGACGAGCCATCCTGAAAATCACCAGTGTCCGTCTAAGGCGGACCGGGCTAAAACGTCAACGACCCATCCTGCAAAGGCTGGGGATGCCGGTGCGTCATGGCGCTGTGAGAACACGCCCGCACGCTGCCGGCAGGTCCGCCATTGTCAGTTGCCGGGGCGCAGGCGCGTTCGGGTCACGGGGCGTGCGCGCAGCCGGACTGAACCACCAGTCGAGCTCCGCTCCGCAACCATCGCCCGCAGGCACAGCATCCTGCTCGCGACACTCAGGACTCGAAGCCGGGCAAGCGATCCGCACGTGAAAGTGGAAGTTGTGCCCCCACCAGGGCCGGACCTTGCGCAACCAGGCACGGTCTGTTGGCCCGGCATCGCGGCACAGCGCGCGCTTGATGGCGGGGTTGACCAGAACCCGCGATACCTCCGGAGCCCGCGCCGCGTGGCGCAGGACCGCGACATGATCGCGCGTCCAGACCGCAGGGTTCACGTCATTCCAGTCCGCCGCGACCACATTCGTTGCTGAGATATCGCGCCGCTCTTCGCGGGTCAGCGTGCGCCGTGGCATCGGTGTCAGCCAGATATCGGCGTCAAGACCGATCTGGTGCGAGGCATGCCCCGTCAGCATGGGCCCGCCGCGCGCCTGCGAGATATCGCCAACCAGAAGACCCGGCCAACTCGACACCCGCGGGATATCCCGGGCAAAACGCTCGAGAAAGGCCACCATATCCGGGTGGCCCCAATTGCGGTTTCGCTCCAGGCGCATCACCTGCCAGGTCTCGCCATTGATGGGCAGCGCGGTGGCACCGGCAAGGCAGCCGCGCGCGAACGCGCCAATCGCTCTGGCTTCCATTGGCGCGGGCGTTCCAACCCCGCCAAACAATTGGCGCGCCTCAGGCGCGGCCAGCGCTTGATCAGCGGAGCCGCACATCAGGCTGCAAAACAAAATGAGCGCATGGCGAAAAACCATGCGCTCATCATGTCAGATTCGGTGCCCCCGCGCTCTGTTTGCATTTGGCAGGCGCGGGCAGGCTTTTCAGGCGTTCAGGCCTGCGGGCGCCTTATCGCTGCGCCCGCACAAGGTTCATGGCTAGACGGCTGAGTTCCACGGCGTAGGTACGAACTGGAAGCCGGTGCCGGCCCGCGTGACAAAACCCTGAGCCGGGAAGGGCGCGTGATAGACATGCATCTGCAACCGCTCCGTTGCCGCCATGTCGAGAACCCGGCGGCGCGTGGCGCGGCCTGCAGCCTCATCCATGTCGAAGAACGGCGACCAGTCCGGGTTTGTCATGTAGAGCGACGGCGTCGTGATCGCATCGCCGACATAGAGCAGGCGCGCATTGCCGGAGGCGATGACGAAACCGGTATGGCCCGGTGAGTGGCCGAAAGTCGGGACAGAGGTAATGCCCGGTGCCATTTCGCCACCCGGCACAAACCGGCGCACATTGCCGGCAATTGATGAGAACACGCGGCGCGCGTTCATGAAGCCGCCGCGCTGGGCCTCGGGCAGCGCGTTCATGCGCTCATCCGACATCCAGAACGCCCACTCAGGCTCCGGCACAACGATTTCCGCGTTCGGGAACTGATATTCGCCACCGCGCAGTCGGATGCCGCCGATATGATCGCCATGGAAGTGGCTGATCAGGATGGTGTTGACCTGGGTCGGATCAAAGCCCGCAGCGCGGAAATTGCGCATCCATGTGCCCGTGCCGGGCGGGCCGTTATCGCCAAGACCGGTATCAAGCAGGATCAGGCGGCCGCCGGTCTGCACCACAAGGGTTGTGAACGGGTTCAGGAATGGTGCGGCTGGCACGAACTGTGAGGACAGGACGCGGGCAACCTCGGCGGTTTCGACGTTGCGAACCATGCCATCGAGGTTGGGGCGGGCGCCGGCACCATCATTGATCGCGGTGACGATGATGTCGCCGATGCGCTGGCGGTAAAATCCCGGTGCTTGTGTCGGGCCAGCTGCTGCAGGCGCCGGCGCTGCGGGCGCCTGGGCCAACGCAAAGCCTGGTGCCAGCGCGAGGCCAGCGGCAGCGGCGGCAAGCGCGAGCGTCTCGCGCCGTGTGTGGTCAGTCATGTCCATCTCCTCCAGGTTTTTTGGGGCGTGCGCCACCGACGCGCACAACCCCTCGCAAACATACGTACGCGCCGCCGACGCGGTTTTCTCAAGCAGAGAGATTGTCATTTTGATCAAGTCAACGTGAGGAGCGCGTCGCTTGTGATGGGCAGGCTCACAAAGCCCTGAAACGACCAGCATCGCCCCGGCCTCGCACGACAAGGCTTCGTTTCAGCACATTCACGGCTTCAATGGCTTCCAAGCGCTGTGGCCAGAATCGCCGCATTGGCGCGAGGCGAGGGGCCTTTGCTGCGCGAAGCCTCGGGCAGCCCCGGACTGTGTTGGTTTTGGCTCATCTCCAAGCCTTCGGCTCGGCGTTTCAGCCAATCCATGCATTGAGCGCTCTCAGCGCTTGTAGACACGAGCGAGGCTCGCTATACGAGCCGCCGACGTCGACCCGTCGTTTCTGCGGAGAGGTGGCAGAGTGGTCGAATGCGTCGCACTCGAAATGCGAAGTACGGGCAACTGTACCGGGGGTTCGAATCCCTCCCTCTCCGCCA
>JAIYEB010000076.1 GCA_027487195.1 Hyphomicrobiales bacterium
CGCGTGACCTGCTCGGCGTTGCCGGTCATGAAGTACACGTCGCGCGAGCGCACAGCCGAGATCATCGCAGGCTTTGAACAGGCGGGCGTCATGATCGCAAACCCGCATGTCACCGGCCTTGAAGGTGGCAGCCGGCATAAGCGCGCCGACGCCGACCAGCTCGGCTTCAAGCATGAGGTCGACCCCCACGGTCTGCTCAATCCTGGAAAGATGGAGAGCTTTGTAGCCAGGGCGTAGGCGGCTGAACCCTGGGATCGGGCGCAGCAATGTGCCCAACCTTGCGCAAAACGCGAGCTAGCTCCGCCAGCGCAGCGTCATTGGGCGCACGGGGTTTTCAAACCCCTCCCCTTTGGCCTGAGCGTCCAGGAACGCGCGCTTGACCCGCATCCACCAGCGCGCCTGGGTATCGGCATCATTGATCAGCATGAGCGTTGGCTCGTGAATCAGCCCTTCGCGCTGTCTGACCGCAACCGTTCTGTCCTGATCGAGGAAGACGCGCATGAGATGTTCGATCAGGGGTTTGAGCACCGGTATCCAGCCGTGGCTTGCCCAGAAGAACTGATGCACCTCGGTCGTTTGTTCATCGACCGGCGTGATGGCTGTGAGCCCCATCGCGCGGTTTTTTGAGCCGCGGATCGACTCAAACCTGAGGCCTGGCAACATGTAGGCGATCTCGGTCGTCACCCCTTCGCCAAACAGCCGACGATAGATCGTGTTTTGCGGCGGCAGCGGGTGGCGGACCATGCGCCAGCCAAGATCCGATGGCTCAAAGACCTTTTCCTTTGGCCTCAGCTTGCGAGCCTGGGACTTAAACCACCAGCTGGTGTGGACATAGGCTGCATGGGTTGGGTCCATCAGGCCAAAGGCGGCGTGGTCGGTCGAGCAGGCGAACGGCAGCATGACATGAAAGCGCGGCGCCGAACGGTCTTCAAAGTCGGGAATGGCAGGCGGGGCGGGAAAGCCCGCCTCTGCCGGAGTTTCGCTTGCGCGCGGCATGAACACCCAGACAAGTCCATGGCGCTCAACGCATGAATAGGCGCCGCAGCGGATCTTGCCGAGTTCAACCTGCTGGCCTTCCCTCAGCGAGGGAATCTCGACGCAGGTCCCGCCAGCATCAAAGCGCCAGCCATGGTAGCAGCACTCAACCGTGTCTTCGACCATGCGGCCATAGCGCAGCGGAATACCGCGATGCGGGCAGACATCACGAAGCGCAAAAACCGAGCCGTCGGCCTTGCGCCCGAGCAGCACCGGCTCCTTCAGCAGCGTCTTGGCCGCCAGCTTTCCCGGTTTCAGATCGCGTCCGGGCATGGCGACATACCACATGCCGCGGATCAATTCGGCTGTCAGTCCCTGCATATTGCCTCCGGATGACGAGATCGCGCCAGACGGGCGCTGCCGTCAAGCCAAGCGAAGCACATGGCTCAGCGCCGTGGAGCTGGGCGTCCGAGCGCAGCAAGCGGCACGACGACAGGGTTTGGCGCGTGTTCAAAGGCGGCTGCGCTTGCCGGATCCGCGACGATTGGCCGGTCAATAAGACCAACCCGAACACGATCATCCAAAAGACCGATTCCGCTGGATGGTCCGCGCGGGCGCGAAACGACCTGGACCGTCACGGTCTCATGGCCGGGCATGAAGAAGGTAACGTCAAAGTTCTCCCGCCGGTTGACCGATATCGAGCAAGGCGTTGTGCAGGTCGTGCCAACGGTTGTTGTTGCTGTCGCCCCCGGAGGCTCGGTGACAAGGCGCACCGAGTTCCGGCTCGGCGAGGGCAGCGTCGTGCACCCCGCAATCACAAAAACACCACCAAGAACGAGCGTGGCCTTCAAAGATCGCATGATCATTCGCCGGGTGCCTTCACCTTGAGCGCGAGCGCATGAAGCCCGCTTGAGAATTCAGACGACAGCGCAGCGTTCACCAGCCGGTGGCGCTCGACCCTGCCCTTGCCAGCAAAAGCCTGGGATACAATCGTGACGAGATAATGGGTTTCCCCTGAGGCGGATGCCCCGGCATGCCCGGCGTGGCTGCTGCTGTCATCCACAACATCAAGCGTTGCGGGTTGAAAGGTCTGGTTCAGCGCATCGCGGATACGATCAATGCGTGGTCTGGCGTTGGAAGGGTTCATAGCCCCTGTGTGCAAATGATCGCTGGCCTCGTCAATCCGCCTGATGGGTTTCCAAGGCGCGGATGACCGGCTAGGCAAGGCTCAGGATTGCACTGGAGACACTGCCGTGAGCCATGGACTGACGCCCGAGCCAATGACTGCCCGCAAGAGCCCTGCGCTGAAAGGCGTGGTGCGCGTGCCCGGCGACAAGTCGATGAGCCACCGCGCCATGATGCTTGGCCTGCTTGCGCGCGGGCGCACGGAGACCTCGGGCCTCCTTGAGGCCGATGACGTGCTCGCCACCGCGCGGGCCTGCGAGGCGCTGGGTGCGCGGGTGGAGCGGCATGCGCCGGGCCAGTGGAGCGTCATTGGTGCCGGCCTTGGATCCTTGCTGACGCCCCGCGACACCCTCGATTTCGGAAATGCCGGTACCGGCACGCGGCTGATGATGGGCATTGTTGGCGGCCATGACGTCACGGCGACCTTTGACGGCGACGCCTCGCTCAGAAAGCGCCCCATGGAGCGTGTGCTGGCGCCCTTGCGCCAGATCGGTGCAGAAGTCCTTTCCAGCGGTGAGGGCGGGCGTCTGCCGCTCACGCTTAAGGGCGCGCGCGATCCGCTTCCGATCACCTATGTGACGCCGATGGCGTCCGCACAGGTCAAATCCTGCGTTCTGCTTGCGGGCCTCAATGCGCCTGGCCACACCGTTGTGGTCGAGCGTGTCGTGACACGCGACCATACAGAGACCATGCTCCAGGGCTTTGGAGCGACGGTTACAACTGTGGATGATCCGGCAGGCGGCAAGCGCATCACGCTTCACGGCCAGCCAAACCTTGTGGGCCAGAAGGTTGCAGTCCCGGGCGATCCGTCATCCGCAGCGTTCCCGCTTGTCGCGGCACTCCTCGTTCGCGGCTCCGAGATCATGATCGAAGGCGTGATGCTGAACCCGACCCGCACGGGTCTGTTCACGACGCTTCTGGAAATGGGCGCGCAGATTTCGATTGAGAACCACCGCCTATCCGGTGGCGAGGCCGTTGGCGACCTCGTGGTCAAGGCGTCAGACCTTCAAGGCGTTGAGGTGCCGCCGGAGCGGGCCGCCTCGATGATCGATGAGTATCCAGTCCTCGCCGTCGCTGCGGCCTTTGCCAAGGGCACGACGCGCATGCGCGGGCTTCATGAACTGCGCGCCAAGGAAAGTGATCGTCTCGCAGCGGTCGCCGCAGGGCTTGCGGCCAACGGCGTGCGCCACAGGGTTGAAGGCGATGACCTGATCGTTGAGGGCGGACAGGGCCAGATTGCCGGCGGCGGAACGGTTGAAACCCATCTCGACCACCGGATTGCCATGAGCTTCCTCGTCATGGGGCTGGTGAGCGAGCGGCCGGTGACCGTTGATGACACAGCCATGATCGCCACAAGCTTCACGGGCTTTGGCGCGCTGATGAACAGCATCGGCGCACGCATCGGGGATTGAGGATGATCATCGCCATCGACGGGACAGCCTCTTCGGGCAAGGGCACACTCGCGCGCCGCATTGCCGAGCATTACGGCTTGCCGCATCTGGATACCGGGCTGTTGTACCGTGCCGTCGGCCAACGCATGCTGGACTTCGGGCTTGACCTCTCCGAGCGCGCAAACGCCATTGATATTGCCCGTGCCTTTGCTCCGTCGTGGCTTGAGGACAGGCGGCTTCGAAGCGCTGAAGCAGGGACGGCCGCAAGCCGCATAGCCATCATCCCCGAAGTGCGCACGGCGTTACGCGATTTCCAGGTCCTGTTTTCGCGCCGTCCGGGCGGCGCGGTCCTGGACGGGCGCGATATCGGTACGGTGATCGCACCGCACGCTGAGGCCAAGATCTGGGTCGATGCTGCGCCTGAGGTGCGTGCTGAACGGCGCTGGCGCGAGCTCAACGGCAATGGCGATCCCATTTCCCAAGCCGAAGTCCTGGCAGCCCTGATTGCACGCGATGAGCGTGACGCACCGAATATGATCCGGGCGAGCGACGCCCTGTTGCTCGATACGTCCAAACTCGATATAGACGCGACCGTCAGAGCGGCGCTTGACCTTGTCGAGAGCCGCCGTCCGGCGTGATTGCCCCGCGATGGGCTATCATGTGCCGCCGGTGACCGTCAGCCCTACGATCCGGCCTGCGCCGGCTCGCTCCAAGCGATAGACCCTCTCATCGGGGTCACGGCGCGTGGGTGCTAACGCCCTTCACACGAACCCGCCGGCGCATGCCCGAGCCTCTTGAAGGGGTCGGGTCCCAGGAGATTTCATGGCTTCAACTAACTCTGCCGTGCCGAGCCGCGATGATTTTGCTGCTCTGCTCGATGAAACATTCAATGATGACGCGCTGCTCGAGGGCAATGTTGTCCACGGTCGCGTTGTTGGCATCGAGAAGGATCTCGTTGTCATCGATATTGGTCTGAAGACCGAAGGGCGCATTGCGCTCAAGGAATTCCAGGGCCCAGGCCGCGAGGTTCCCTCGGTTGGCGATATCGTCGAGGTCTATCTCGAGCGCGTCGAAAATGCGCTTGGCGAAGCTGTCCTGTCACGTGACAAGGCGCGTCGTGAAGAGAGCTGGGTGCGCCTTGAGAAGGCGTTCCGCGAAAACCTCAAGGTCAACGGCACGATCTTCAACACGGTCAAGGGCGGCTACACGGTCGATCTCGACGGTGCTGTGGCGTTCCTTCCGCGCAGCCAGGTCGATATCCGCCCCGTGCGCGACATTGGCCCGCTGATGAACACGCCTCAGCCGTTCCAGATCCTCAAGATGGACCGTCGTCGCGGCAACATTGTTGTCTCGCGCCGTACCGTTCTTGAAGAGAGCCGCGCCGGCGATCGCGCCGAGCTCGTCTCGAAGCTTTCGGAAAACCAGATCATCGACGGCGTCGTGAAGAACATCACGGATTACGGCGCGTTCGTCGATCTCGGTGGCATCGATGGGTTGCTGCATGTCACGGACATCGCATGGCGCCGCATCACGCACCCGGCCGAGGTTCTCACCATCGGCCAGCAGGTCAAGGTGCAGGTCATCAAGGTCAACCCCGAGACACATCGCATCTCGCTTGGCATGAAGCAGCTTCTGGCTGACCCATGGTCGGGCATTGAAGTGCGCTATCCGGTCAACGGCAAGATCTCGGGCCGCGTCACGAACATCACCGATTACGGCGCGTTCGTTGAGCTTGAGCCTGGCATCGAGGGCCTCATCCACGTCTCTGAAATGAGCTGGGTGAAGAAGAACGTCCACCCCGGCAAGATCCTCTCCACCTCGCAAGAGGTTGAGGTCATGATCCTCGAGGTTGACAGCGTGAAGCGTCGCATCTCGCTTGGCCTTAAGCAGACCATGGGCAATCCGTGGGAGGTCTTCCTTGAGAAGCATCCCGTTGGCTCGACCGTTGAGGGCGAAGTCAAGAACAAGACCGAATTTGGTCTGTTCCTTGGTCTCGATGGCGAAGTGGACGGCATGGTTCACCTCTCCGACCTCGACTGGAACCGTCCCGGCGAGCAGGTGCTGGAAGAGTATGCCAAGGGCCAGATGGTGAAGGCGACCGTTCTCGACGTCGACGTCGAGAAGGAGCGCATCTCGCTTGGCGTGAAGCAGATGTCCGGCGACCCCTTCGCGGAAGTGGCGGGCGACGTGAAGAAGGGCGCAATCGTCACTTGCGAAGTGACGGATGTGAAGGAGAACGGCATCGATGTGAAGATCATCGGCACCGATCTCGCGACCTTCGTGCGCCGCTCGGAACTCGCCCGCGACCGTGCAGACCAGCGCCCCGAGCGCTTTGCTGCCGGCGAGAAGGTCGATGCCCGCGTCACCCTGTTCGACAAGCGCGCCCGCAAGGTGCAGGTGTCGATCAAGGCGCTGGAAATGGCCGAAGAGAAGGAAGCCATCGAGCAGTACGGCACGGCAACATCAGGTGCCTCGCTTGGCGACATCCTTGGTGCCGCGCTTCGCCGCGCCAACACCACCAAGGAGTAAGGGGCACGCCCCTTTCAGCCCCTTGGCTTCAAAAGCAAAACCCGCCGGAGCGATCCGGCGGGTTTTTTGTTTGCGCGTCCAGTCGACAACGGAGCGGACTTGCCGCCCCTGCTTCAGGCGTAGGACGCGTAGCTCTTCTCTTCCACGAGGCCAGAGCCAAAGCGCGTATTGATCTCACGCTTCAATGCCGCACGCCGGTCGTTGGTATGGTAGACCGCGCGGGCGAGAGTGACGAAAGCCTCGCCAAAATCCTGTGCGCGCTCAAGATCGCGCAGAGCATCCTCGACATCCCACAACGTCTCGTTGACCGTCTGAAGCTCTTCAACGAGATGATCGAGATCCTGGGAAGGTTCCACATCCCGGCTGCACACATCCGCAAGCGCATCACGCTCCTTGGCGATGTTTGCGAGCTTGTCCGGGTCGGTGATGCGTTCAAGCTTGATCTCGAGGATCGTCAGCTTGTCGAGCAGTTCTCCGAGCGACACGGGCGCAAGCAACACACCATCTGGCGCGCGCGCAGCGACGGGCTCCTGCGAGGGCATTGCCGCAGGCGCGGCCTTCGGTGTGAGCGCTTCCACGACGCTCGACATCGCCGCCATCCAGTCGCCGGGCTTCGGCTGACGATGGAGGGTGGTGGCCGGATACCAGACCGTATCGCTGCGATTTTGAAGCCAGCGCCAGTCTGCGCCTTGCGCCTTGAGGAGCACATGGGTGCGGCACCCAAGGGCGCCGGCGAGATGGGCAAGTGATGTGCAGGAGGTCACGACAGCATCGAGTTCGCTCATCAGCGCTGCGCTGTCGAGGAAGGCATCAGCTCCCTCGTCGAGCCCGTCGATGATTTCGATCTTGTCCCGGAAGGTGATGGCGTCGAGTTGCTCCGTGCCAAAGCCTTTTTGCAGCGAAATCAGGCGCACACCGGGCAGAGCAGCCAGCGGTGCAAATGCCTGGAGCGGCACCGACCGGTCGCGGTCGATTCGTGGATCGGGATTGCCCTGCCACGAGATTCCGATCTTGAGGCCGGGCCCTGCAATCATCTCGCGCATGCGGGCAACGCGTGCAGGATCGGGCCGCAGATACGCACCTTCCGTCGAAAGGTCCTCAACGGTCTCGAGGCCCAGGGCTGCGGGCAGGCTCATGAGCGGCAGCCAACCCTTGACGCCATCGACCGAGCCCGGTGTCTCGCGGTCGCGAAGCTGGACCGGCAGGCCCATGGAACTGATCAGCGCATGGAGTTTGCGCTCCACAACAAAGGTGACTTCCGCACCGCGCTCGATCAGGCGCGGCAGAAAGCGGATGAACTGGATCGTATCGCCAAGCCCCTGTTCGGCCAAAACCAGAACGTGCTTCGGGACAGCGCCACCCCGCCATGCCGGCCGTGGCACGATGCGCCCGTCAGCCAGCGTTTGCGTCACCTTCGGCGGGTCGTCCATCAAGCGAAAGCGCACTTCGAAAGCCTCAAAAGCTTCCTTCCAGTGCTCCATGGCAAACAACGTTGCAGCGCGCCCGGCGGCGGCAGGGATGTGATTTGGCCGGCGGCGCAGCACGCGATCAAACAGCGTCAGGCTGTCCTGCAATCGTCCAGCTTCGCGCAAGGCCGAGGCCGCGGATGCGGCCACGTCAGGATCAAGCGGTCGCATGCTCAGCACCGTGAGCCAGGCCTCGGCCCCATCGGCGACGTGGCCAGCATCCATCAACCGGCGTGCAAGCCGCTCTGCAGCATCACGCGTGCGATCATCTGGCGTGATCTCGGGGCGGGGGAGCGGGGGCGCAACCGTCATGGCTCGGCTCCGTGTCAGGACCAAAGGGAAGGCGGCACCTTGGCAAAGCTATGGTTAATGAACTCTTGACGGTCGATTTTTCATCACGTTTTCCGTCTGTTAACCATCTTTGCCCGTCGACGTGATGGAAAGGTTTCGTTAACGTCTGAGTTGGATGCGGCACATCCGACGGAGTCTGACATGCTCGTTCGAGCCCTGCTTGTCGCGTCAGCTGCGCTTGTCAGCGCGCCGGCCCTCGCCCAGATCGTGATCGTTCAGCCCCAGCGCATGGTGATTGAGCCCGCGCCGACCATCTCGACCACAACACGCATCGTGTGTCGCGCTGCAACGGATGATGATTTCAAGCCAGGCGTTCGCCGGGTGGCCGGCGTCAATATCATCTCGCCGCAAGCCGCCGCCTTCGAGGCGGGCCGCTGCGCAACCACCGAAACCTCAACCACAATCACGCGGCCGCTTCGGTGAAACGCGCAATCCCGGCGCTTGCGCTGGCCCTGTTCGCACCGCTTCTGGGTGCGGCCAAGATTGTGACGATGCCCGAGCCGGGTTCAGGGCCTGTCAGCAGGCCGATCTGGTTTCAGCCGGAGCGCCACCGCCAGATCCGCGAGACCGGGCAACCGCTGCAGGCGCCCGAACGAGGCAACGGAGGTCCCCGGATACTCCGCGTTCCCCCGCCTGCAACGCAGGGGCAGCCTCAGGGGTAGGAATTGCCTGTGCGTCGGCCGAGGAACTAGCGGCAGATGCGCCGGCGTCCGTCGCGACCGTGTCTCGCCATGTCGAGATGCAGGTGCTCTTCATGAGCCCCGTCTTCCGATCCCGGGCCGAGCGTCGTCGAGAACGTGTTGCAGGCCCCATTGCGCACATGGCGCCAGAACGGCTTTGCATCTCCGCCAAACGTAATGTCCGGCGGTGCTGCCGCGTCTTCGCCTGGCCCGGTCTGCATCAGGTCGAACCAGCCATCGCGGCTCACACCCATCGTGCGTTCATTCTGCCAAAACCAGGGCGAGGGTGAGGGTGCGGACGCCCGTCCAACCCGGATGCGGCGACCATCCGCCAGCACAAAGCCCGTGACATCCATGGCGTTGGCATAGGAGTGCTCTGACATCGGCCCATAGGACCGGTTCAGCATGCGACGGCAATTGTACGTGCCGGCTGTCATGACCTCGACCACGGGGCTGCCGAAATGATCAACCGCAGCCGGTTGCACCACTTCGGTGAGCCATCCGTCCATGGCAACCACCATCGGGCAGGTCATCACAACCGGTGTCGAAACGCGGGTGCCTGCTCTCGTGAAGGCCTCGACGCGGTGCGGGAGTTCAAGGCCACAAACGCCGGGACCTTCGATTGGGCGCGTCACCCGGATTTGGGGGCTCATGGCCACGCGCGCGTTTCGAACGCACTCACGTTCAGCCTGGCCACGCCACTCTGCCCGCTGTTCGGGCGCGCGTCCGCAAGCTGCGAGCGCAATCGCAACAAAGAGCAGTGCCGAAACGCGTGACAGGAACCCGGCCATGTCTCTAGCATTTGACCAGCCTTGGTAACGCCGGGTTAACGCCTGCCTGCCGATCGTGGAAGCGGTAAATCATTGGTAAACATGTGCGCTGCGGGCAAGAATTTTATGCAGTGTTGCGGTTGAGCACTGCCACTGCTTCAGCGTAGGGTCCTTGTCCGAACGCTCCTATTCCCGGACCCCCTCATGACCTCCTCGACTCCGAAATCCGAAACACCAAAATCACCGGCACCGCAAAAACGCGATCGACCGACATTCACGGATCAGGAAGCCTTGCTGTTTCACTCGCACGGCCGGCCGGGCAAGCTCGAGATCACACCAACAAAGCCGATGGCGACACAGCGGGATCTGTCGCTCGCCTATTCACCAGGCGTGGCCATCCCGGTTCTGGAGATCGCGCGCGATCCCGACACGGCGTTCGACTACACGACGCGCGGCAACATGGTTGCGGTGATCTCGAACGGCACGGCCATTCTCGGTCTTGGCAATCTCGGCGCGCTGGCCTCAAAGCCGGTGATGGAAGGCAAGTCGGTCCTTTTCAAGCGATTTGCGGATGTCGACTCGATTGATCTTGAGGTGGACACCGAGGACACGGAAGCCTTCATCAACAGCGTGCGCTATCTCGGGCCGTCGTTCGGCGGCATCAATCTTGAGGATATCAAGGCGCCGGACTGCTTTATCATCGAGGACCGGCTCAAGGAGCTCATGGATATCCCGGTCTTCCATGATGATCAGCATGGAACCGCGATCATCGCCGCCGCAGGCCTGTTCAATTCGCTCGAAATGACCGGGCGCGATGTGAAGCAGACCAAGCTCGTTGTGAATGGGGCGGGCGCTGCAGGCATTGCGTGCGTTGAACTCGTCAAGGCCATGGGCTTTGCAGCCGATAATGTGGTGCTCTGCGACACCAAGGGCGTTGTCTACAAGGGCCGTGCCGAAGGCATGAACCAGTGGAAGTCGGCGCATGCCGTGTTCACCACAGACCGTACCCTGGCTGATGCCATGAAGGGAGCGGATGTGTTTTTCGGCCTGTCGGTGAAGGGCGCCGTGACCGCAGAGATGGTTGC
>JAIYEB010000068.1 GCA_027487195.1 Hyphomicrobiales bacterium
AATCCGATGTATTCGCCGGGCGGCATCATGGCGCTTCTGGCCATCACGCACGCCCCGCTGGCCTTTCTGGTGCTGCGCGCCGGCCTGAGGGCCATCCCGCGCGAGCTCGTTGAGGCTGCGCGACTTTCAGGCGCGGGGACCGCCACCGTGGTGCGCACCGTAATCATCCCGATCCTGTGGCCGTCGGTTGCGGCAGCGCTCGCGCTGGCTTTCGTATCCTCGCTTGGAAACTTCGGCATCCCCGCCATCCTCGGCATCTCCGAGCGCTACTTCGTGCTGCCAACGCTGATCTACGCGCGCCTGTCGTCTACGGGGCCGTCCGTTCTCTCGGAGGCCGCGGTTCTGTCCGTGGTGGTTGCCGTCATTGGTGTCACCGCTGTCGCACTTCAACTGATCGCAACCCGTCAGGCGCGCATGCGACTGACCGCCAAACCTGGCGCGCCGTTGGCACTGCCGCTTGGCCGGCTGCGCCTTCCCATCGAGATCTGTGCCTGGACCCTGCTGGTGCTGATCCTCGTTCTGCCGCTGGCGTCGCTTGTGACAACCTCGATCATCCCGGCCTATGGCGTCCCCCTGTCCGCAGCGACGATCACGCTCGACAATTACGTCGAAGTGCTGTTCCGACAGGCAGCCACAGTCCGGGCCTTCTCGAACTCGTTCTGGCTTTCGCTGACAGCGGCCGTGCTCACCTCGGTCTTCGCTTTGCCGCTCGCGTACTTCGTGGTGTGGAAGCAGAGCCGCCTGGCCTCGGCCATTGCTGCGCTCTGCGACGTGCCCTACGCGCTGCCGGGCGTCGTTCTTGCGATTGCGCTCATTCTTGTGTTCCTGCGCCCGCTGCCGATCATCGACATCGCGCTTTACGGCACCATCTGGATCATCCTGATCGCCTATCTCGCGCGCTTCTTTGTCCTCGCGCTGAAGCCCGCGATTGCCGGCTTCCAGCAACTTGATCCCCGCCTTGATGAAGCTGCGCGGGTTGCGGGTGCAAACTTTACGATGCGCGCCCGTTCAATCCTGCTGCCGATCCTTCTGCCGGCAAGCATCGCCGGCGGGCTGCTCGTCTTTCTGACGGCCTTTAACGAGCTGACTGTGTCCGCGCTGCTCTGGTCCGCGCGCACCGAGACAATCGGTGTCGTCATCTTCAACCTCGAGGACTCCGGTCAGCCCACGCTTGCAGCTGCCATTTCCATCGTCTCGATCATCGTCATGCTGTTCGTTCTGGGCCTGCTTCAGGCGACAGCGAAGCGCTTGCCTGCTGGCATCCTGCCCTGGTCGGAGGCGCGCTGACCGGTTGCAATCGCAAAGCCGGACAGGATCGCCACCGGTATGGTTTCGCCGGGCACCGTGCGGCGGTCGGCGTAAAGCTTCAAACGCTCACCCGCGATCTCGACGTCAACGCTGTAGCGCCCGCCAAGATAGGCCGAACGCAACACGAGCGCCGGCATCCCATCGGCGCGGATAGAGGCCTCTTCGGGGCGCACGACAAGTGTCACGGCATCGCCAGCCTCAACGGACTGACCCATGGCCGCCTCGATGCTGCGGCCGAGCACGCTGACCAGAGCACGCTGGTTTGAGGTCGCCCGCTCCACAACACCCTCAAGCATCGAAGAGACGCCGACAAAGCGCGCGACCGTGAGGTTTGCCGGCTTTCGATAAAGCTCTTCCGGACTTGCGATCTGGAGGATCTTGCCTTGATCCATCACCGCAATCCTGTCGGCAATCGTCATGGCCTCGGCCTGATCGTGCGTGATGTAGACAATCGTGGCCTCGGCTCGCGCATGAAAAGCGCGAAACTCCGCAAGCATGCGCTCGCGCAGATGCATGTCGAGGTTTGCCAACGGCTCATCCATCAGCACCAGGCCAGGGCGTGCCGTCAGGCAGCGCGCAAGCGCAACACGCTGCTGCTGTCCGCCGGACAGGGCATGGGGCTTCCGCTCAGACAGTTCGGCAAGTTCAACGGCCTCAAGGGCGGCGCGTGTCCGCTGGGCCTGGTCAGCACGCGGCAGACCTTTGACCCGCAGCGGATAGCCGGCATTCTCCGCCACCGTCATGTGCGGCCATAGCGCATAGGACTGGAATACCACCCCGACGTCCCGCGTCTCGGGCGGAACATGGATGTCCGGGCTCGAAACCACCTTGCCATTGAAGCTGATCGTGCCGGCATCCGCCCGCTCAAGCCCGGCCAGAAGGCGGAGCATGGTCGTCTTGCCACACCCTGAAGCTCCGAGGATCGCGACGAACTCGCGCGAGCGGATCGACAGGCTGACACCATCGACAGCAGCCAACGATCCGAAACGCTTGGTGATTGAGGAGAGATCGATAGCCGTCACGATGAACTTTTCCGCAGGTGTGTGTCCCGCTATAGCGCGAATACGACAGGCGCGTGAACCCGCATGGCAACTCATCAACCTTTGGCGTAGTTGACGCAGCGGCTCTGGGCATATTGTGTACGTCCACGGGGGCAAGCGATCCTCCCGTCAGGCGGTCTCCCAGCCCAGGTATCGCGTCCCCTCGTGCACGAGGACGCGCAACGTGACCAATACCATTTCACCTCATGACCTTTGGGCCCGCATCGGAACAGCGCGTGCACCAGACATCATCGATGTCCGCATTGCAGATGATGTATCGGCTGCTCCCGTTCGCATTCCCGGAGCGATTGCAAAGTCCCACGCAGATGTTTCGCAATGGGCAAAGGCCTTTGCCGGACGCGAAATTGTCGTCGTTTGCCATCGCGGTCTGAAGCTCAGCCAAGGCGTTGCGGCCTGGCTGCGGCAGAACGGTGCCAAAGCGCGCGTTCTCGAAGGCGGTCAGGTCGCATGGCGCGATGCCGGGCTTCCAGGCGTACCCATTTCTGAAGTTCCGGTGCCTTCATCAGAAGGCGCAACCGTTTGGGTCACACGCGAACGACCG
>JAIYEB010000105.1 GCA_027487195.1 Hyphomicrobiales bacterium
CTCAGGGCTGGAATCCGCCATATGCGGATCGAAGCCGTACATCCGCCTTATATCGACAAGCTGACCGTCGACAACACGCTTCCCGACTTCACCAACTGCGATATGTCGGCTGATCCCGTTTTTCATGCACAGCCAAAGCGCGAAGTTCTGTTTGAGGATCAGCGCATGAAGCTTGTTCTGGTGACCCAGGACAGTTTCTGGCGCCCCTCCATAGCTACAGTGCGCGTGGGTACAGAGGTTCGCCAAGGTGTTCATCTCGTCCAGCTGTTCTGGAAGCACAGAGGCGCGCTTGAGACCGAAGTGATCGTCATGTATCCCCAGGATGGATACTGGCGGGCAAAGCCATTGCCGCCGGCAGCGCTTTCGGAGACCGCCTATGGATCTTCGTTTCTCGTCGGCCCTGTTACATTTGATCAGCGCCCGGTGGTGGATTTAACCGAAGTCACGTTTGATCCCGCAAATGTCACATTCGGTGTACGCTTCAGGGCCGGTGGGACAGCAACGTTGAAGATATCGCCTGATGCCAACCGCACGGCAGTCGATGTGGCGTTTGATCCCGGCCACACCGCAGATGTGCCGTTTGCAGCGCTTCGATCGATGTATGTGGCGAGCGAGAATGGCGACGTGGATATTGCCCAATGGGCTGATCAAGGTCAGCGGCGAACCGCACCGATCATGCAGTTTCAGACAGCCCGCACCAACGAAGCCCGGTTCGGTCGTGATGTGCTTTGGCCGCGCAATACCTCTGCGCCGGACATGGTGTTTCGCGGTTTCAGGTGATTGGCAGAGGGGCAGCCCAAGGCCACCGGCTTGACTGCCCGATGCTGAAGGCCCGCCGCTAAAGCCGGTTGGGCTTTAGCCGTGCAGATTGCGCTCATGGGCTCAAGTTTGTTCCGTGAAGGCACGCATCAGATCACGCGTGCCACTGGCATGCCGATTGGCACCCAAGGCGTTGCCAGGAACGCAGTGTTCCTGGCGTTTGAGCCTACGGGCAGGCGACGCGGATCCGACGACCGTATTGATCGCGGGTCCAGCAATTCTGAGGCGTGGTTGCGTTTCCGATCACGCCGCCGCCAACACCGCCAATTGCGGCACCAGCCAGTGCGCCGCCCCAAGAGCCGGTTGCAAGGCCACCGATGGCAGCACCGGTTGCTGCACCGATGCCGGCGCCTGCGATTGTACGATCCGTACGGGAGGCTGCATTGCAGCCAGCGAGTGCTACGCCGAGCGCAGCCAGAATTAGAACTTTGCGCATCTCATTCCCCTTCAGGTGCCAAGCCGGCAACATGCGCGACTGACATTGATCAGGTTCAAGGAGAACCCTGGCGACAGTGTGTCCGGGCAGGGAATTGATGCAAGTGGCTTCGCAGTAAGGAGTTATCCGAGTATTACCAAAGGACGGCGTACAGTTCACGTTCAATGGCATGTCGCGGCCATACCATGCGATGCGCCCTCGCTTCGGGAAGCTGCCGCCAGCCAGGCCAGACGCTGTCCTTGCTAGGCAGCCTTGCGCAGTTTGCGAGGCGCCGCTGGTTCAGGAGTCTCAACCGGGATCATTTCCTGCACGAGCCTGCTGTACTTCTCAAACGGCAGCGGGGGCGCGAACAGGAAGCCTTGGACCGTATCCACGTTGCGCGCCTTGAGATACTTGAGCTGAACAACGTTCTCGACACCCTCGGCGACAATCTCAAGATTCATTTCGTGGCCAAGCGCAATCAAGCTGTCGACAATCGGCACTGCGGCAACGCCATCGACAATGGAATCGATGAAAATCTTGTCGATCTTGATTTGATCCATACCGAGCTTCTGGAGATAGGTCAGGCCACCATGGCCCGTGCCGGCATCATCAAGGGCCACTCGACATCCAAGTTCCTGAAAGCCAGCGATTGCGGTGCGCGCCCGGTTCAGGTTCGGCAGCGGATAACGCTCTGTCACTTCGAAGACGAGTTGTGAGAATCTGATTGGCGAGTTTGCGAACAGGTCCTTGACGCTTTCGACAGCCGACATGTCATTGAAGTGATCGGCAAACAAATTGACTGCGAGTTTCAGCTCCGGTCGTGCGCTGTAGAGAGGCCCCATCTCATCCCGCATTTTTTCCATGAGCTGGATCGTCATGGGAACCGCGAGGCCTGTTTCCTCAGCCTTCTGGATGAACATGCCAGGCGGAACAACAGTGCCGTCCGGCTTGATCCATCGGATCAGGACTTCGCATCCCACAAGTGCGCCGGTCGCAGCGCTGAAGCAGGGTTGATAAAAAGGCACGAATTCGCGTCGCCTCAGCCCGCGCTCGATGGCAGTCTCAAAGTTAACCGGGCGTCTGAGAAGTGAAAAAACCAAAATGACGAATACGATACCAAGGCCAATTCCCCCAATGTTCACGAACAAGATGAGGGATGACTTGCTTTCGCGTGACGTGGACCACGGCAAATGCAGGACGGCATTGACAGGAAAGGTTTGCGAGGCCGAAAGCGCTGAGACGGTTTCGCCTGCAATGTCGGGCCGGATCTGCTGGCCGGGCATGAACGGAACCCGGCCAATCATGGCCCCATCATCAAGCTGAATGGCGCCAACCGCGTCTCCACGCCATTCGACCGGTACGATATCCAGTCGCAACGCGTCTGGAACCAGGATCGCAAACAATTGCCGGTCACGCTCTTTCAACACCAGCGCTGCGGTTGAACGTTGATCCTGCGGCGAGGTCATGACGCCGAGTGAAAAGGCACTGGAGCGCACGGGGCGGAACTGGATTGGCAACGCAATGGCAGTTGCCTGCTCCTGTTTGCGGCACAAGGTTCCATCATCCTGGAGAATCAGGACGTCACGCACAAAACTCGTTTGCTGAATGGCGTTGATCAGCGTTGCTCGAGCATCCTGATCACAGACATTGCCAACGCGCGAGCTCAGCATCGAAAGAAGGTCTGAGGCTTCGGTCAACACGCCATCGGCGTGAGTGATCATGCGGTCAGTGACGTTGCTGAGCTGAAGATGTGCACGCTGTCCCGCGTGTTGATCGATTGCAGAGCGCATCGCAAAAAACGGAAGTGCTGCCACGAGGACGGCAACCGCTGCGATCAAGAAATCGATATATGTTTTGCGGCCGATCAACGCATGCTCCCCAAGGGACCATGCTGCAGTGGGCTTAATGTTCGGTTGCGTTTCGGAAAAATGCGAAGGCCTTCGCGGCTTTATTCTAGAAAAGGCCTGTCATTGCAGTTCGCTCTATCGCTCTCATGCAGGCGACTTGACGCCGCCCCAGGCTGCGAACGGGCCTTGGGTAAAGCCGCTTTCGGCAAGGCCATAGCCAAACGTCCCTTCGATGGCTTCAACAAAGCCGCCAGCAGCAATCAGCACTGCGTGCCCGGCTGCGGTATCCCATTCCATGACCGGTGTATGGCGCACATACACGTCGGCAGAGCCATCTGACACCTTGCAGAACTTCAGAGATGATCCGGCATTTATGCGGTGAGCGATGCCGTTTCGGGCCAGCCATGCCTCGGTTGCCGGGCAAAAATGGGAGCGGCTGACGACCGCAATCAAGCCACCATCCGCGCGCGTGCGGACCCGGATCGGCTGTTCTGGATTTTGTCCAACCTGCTTGCAGGCGGTGGTGCCACCCCACCAGGTGGTTGCAGTTTCAGGCTGAAAGACAGCGCCCGCAACCGGTCTGCCATGGTCGATCAGGGCAATATTGACGGTGTATTCCGGGCCGCCGGCAATGAATTCCTTCGTGCCGTCAAGTGGATCGACCAAAAGGAATTGCTGGCCGAGGATCGGAATGCGACCCGCTGCCGCTTCCTCTTCCGCGAGGACCGGTACGCCGGGAAGGATATCCTCAAGGCCTTCGAGAACCAGGGCTTCGGCTGCTTCATCGGCTTCCGTGACGGGTGAGGCATCGGCCTTGAGCCGATTGTGGGCGCCGCGCGCCTTGATCTTCAGAATCAGGCGTCCAGCATCTGCGGCGAGAAGCGCAAACCGGGCAGCGAGAGCGTTATGTTCGCGGCTGATCATGTGAGAGCTGTGCCATGAGTCGCAGGTTTTGCGTGACTTCTGCTGCCACACGGTTCTAGCATATCGGCAACGCTTGCTCGTGTGTGCCGCCCTTCGGGCTGGCTCCGGGCCAAAGGATAGACCGTGACC
>JAIYEB010000082.1 GCA_027487195.1 Hyphomicrobiales bacterium
GTGATGGCTCGAACCGGTGGCGATGGCCCGCGTGGCATTTCAACCTTCGTGGTTGAAGCGGGAGCAGCGGGCCTGTCCTTTGGCGCGCAGGAACGAAAGCTTGGCTGGAAGTCGCAGCCAACCGCCATGGTCATTCTTGATCAGGTCCGGGTTCCAGCCTCCCACCGGCTTGGCTCGGAGGGCGAAGGCTTTCGCATTGCCATGTCGGGCCTTGATGGCGGGCGCATCAACATCGCCGCCTGTTCGCTCGGAGGGGCAAGCTTCGCGCTCGACCACACCCTGGCGTACGTCAAGGAGCGCCATCAGTTTGGCCAGGCGCTTTCGGACTTCCAGGCGCTGCGCTTCCGGCTCGCGGACATGGCGACGGAGCTTGAAGCCGCACGCCTTATGGTCCACCGCGCAGCAGATGCGCTCGACCGGCGCGATCCTGCAGCCACGCGCCTTGCTGCGATGGCCAAGCGCTTTGCCACCGATGCCTGCTTCACGATCGTGAATGAGTGCCTGCAGCTTCATGGCGGCTACGGCTATCTCCAGGACTACCCCATCGAGCGGATCTTGCGAGACGTACGCGTCCACCAGATCCTTGAGGGCACCAACGAGATCATGCGCGTGATCATCGCGCGCGATCTGATCGGGGCCTAGCAGTGGACTGCCGGATTGAAACAATCGGTCATGCGGGCGTGATCACGCTCGACAAGCCTGCAACGCTCAATGCGCTGACGCACGACATGATCCGGACGATTGCGGGCGCGCTTGATGTTTTCGAAGCTGATCGCAGCGTCTTTCACGTCATCATTCGCTCGACATCGCCAAAGGCCTTCAGCGCCGGCGGCGATATCCGCGCCATCATCGGCCAGATCAAGGAGCAGCGATTTGGCGAGGTCGAGCAGTTCTACCGGGATGAGTACAGCCTCAACCGGCGGATCAAGCGATACTCCAAGCCCTACATTGCGCTGATCGACGGCATCGTCATGGGCGGCGGGGTTGGCGTGTCGTTTCACGGCTCGCACCGCGTCCTCAGCGAGAAAATCACCTTTGCCATGCCGGAAGTCGGCATTGGCCTGTTTCCGGATGTGGGCGCGACCTACTTCCTGCCACGCGTGCCAGCCTTTGCCGGCCTTCATCTGGCGCTGACCGGGACGCGGATCGGGCTCCATGATGCCATCGATCTCGGGCTTGGCACGCATCATGTGCCCGGTTCTGACCATACCGCGCTCTTGGAAGCCCTGTGCGCGTCGCCGGATGCGGACCGCACAATTGCGCGCTTCGCAGCACCTGCTGGTGGTGGACCCATGCTGCGCGAGGCCGCTGACCTCACCCGCATCTACGCCACCGGTACGCTCCAGGACATTCTCCAGCGCGTGCGAACCGACACGTCCGCAATTGCCGAGGCTGCCCGCGCCGTGTTGACACTGCGCTCGCCGACATCGGTTGCGATTGCCGCGCGGCAGATGCGCGATGGCGCCGGGCTTTCCTTTGAGGAGTGCATGCGTCTTGAGTTTCGTGTGGTGTCCCGCGTGATCCGCCAGCCGGACTTTCCCGAGGGCGTGCGCGCGGTCATTTTCGACCGGGACAATACTCCGCGCTGGACACCGGCGACATTTGAGGCGCTGGATATGGCTGCAATTGATCAGATGTTTGCGCCGCTCCCTGCGGGCGAACTGGAGTTCTAGCGAATGAGCGTCCGGAGCCGTCCGATGCTTGGCTCAACCGCGAAGGCCCTCGTGGTCCCGGTGATGCTGCGGCTATTGTCGATCGCGTTCCTGGCCTCATGCCTGCAGCATTGGGGCGCGTTCATGGGCATGCCGAACGTTGTTCCCTTTGAGGACATGCCTCTCCATGCGCAGGTGGCGACCATCGTGTTTGCTGTCATCAAGCCCTTTGTCGCCGTTGGTCTGTGGCTCCTTGCGTCCTGGGGCGTGATCCTGTGGGTTTTGATCGCGGTCGCCGAAATCGGACTTCATGCGGTTTACGGACCCGTGTTCTTTGACCCGCTGGCCGTCACCGTGTTTCACGGGGTGACGATGGCGCTCTACCTCACCGTTGCCTGGCTCACGGCGGAACCCACTACGGACATATGAAGGGGCCTCAGATGCGCATTGCTTTTCTCGGACTTGGCAATATGGGCGGCCCGATGGCCGCAAACCTCATTCGAGCCGGGCATACCGTGTCAGGCTATGATCTAGGGGCCGCGCAGCTGCAGGCCCTGGCGCATGCGGGCGGGACAGCGGCAACATCGATTGCCTCGGCGGTCAAGGACGCGGATGTGGTGATCACGATGCTGCCGGCGGGCCAGCATGTCCGGGAAGCCGTGACCGGCCCTGATGGGGTTCTGGCCCATGTCAGCCCGGGCGCGCTGTTGATTGATTGCTCGACCATCGATGTGGCGACGGCGCGCGCGGTTGCTGTTGCGGTCGAGGCCAGGGGTTGCCAGTTCGTCGATGCGCCGGTGTCTGGCGGCGTTGGCGGGGCAAGCGCTGGCACGTTGACCTTCATGGTCGGCGGAGCGGACGGCGCTGTCGGCAAGGCCCACCCGATCCTGGAGCGCATGGGAAAAACGATTGTCCATTGCGGCGGGCCCGGGACAGGTCAGGCAGCGAAGATCTGCAACAACATGATCCTCGGCATATCCATGATTGCCGTGTCAGAGGCCTTCAACCTCGCGGATGGGCTCGGGCTTGATCGCCAGAAGCTCTTTGATGTGGCGTCAAAGTCGTCCGGCCAGTGCTGGTCGTTGACGAGCTACTGCCCGGTTCCAGGTCCAGTTCCAACCTCGCCCGCCAATCGCGATTACGCCCCCGGCTTTACCGCGGCGATGATGCTCAAGGACCTGAACCTTGCGCAGGCTGCAGCGACAGGTGCTGAAACGGCGACCCCGCTTGGGGCGCAAGCTGCGGCTATCTATGAAGCGTTCGTCGCGGCTGGAGGCAGCGCGACCGATTTTTCAGGGATCATTCGCCATCTCGGCGCGCGAAAGTAGTTTGCGACCACGCGGCCCGTCGCCTTTCGCAGTTTTCGCACGCTCCCCGCACCCGCAATTTCGCCCGCTTTGGTCACAAAGGCGCCGCAGGCTCCTAACGCACGTCAATGACCTGGGGTTGCAAAACCTGATCAAAGCCCGGCCAAGACGGTAACGATCAGGGTACTTCGGTGAATCGCGGTGGTGAATCAATTTTCACGCGCTCGATTCCGTTTCGATTCGAAACGGACTCGACCCTGCAGAGTCAACACAAGATGAAAACCGGCGTGAGCGAGTTAACTCTTAACCTTCGTCGGAAACACGAAAATTTAAGCCTGCAAATTAAGTCGAATTTGCCTGGTTCTCGCTAGATTGTGCTCACAACGGAGACAAACTCCGACAAGACGAAACAGGGCAGCGAGAAGGAATATCCAGATGAACGCATCGATCAAGACCACGAAGACAGTTGAGGTCAAGCAGGAAGCTGCTCCGGTCAAGACGTATTACTTGGAAGCACTGGCGCTCATTGAGCGTACACACCGTGGCTTGTTGGATGTCATCAAGGATGAGTTCGACCGTCTCGGTCGCTCGGACGTCAATGCCACCCAGGCGCTCATCCTGTTCCATATGGGTGATTCCGAACTGACCGCAGGCGAACTCAAGACCCGCGGCTATTATCTTGGCTCGAACGTCTCCTACAATCTGAAGAAGCTCGTCGATCTTGGATATGTCAGCCACCAGCGCTCTCGCGTTGACAAGCGTTCGGTGCGCATTGCGCTGACGCCGAAGGGCAAGGAAATCCGCGCTGTGGTCGACAAGCTCTATGATCGCCACACCCGCTCGATCGGCGTTGTCGGTGGTCTTGATGAGGCCGAGTTCACACGCATGACGGTTGGCCTGCAGCGCCTTGAGCGCTTCTGGATGGACCAGATCCGCTTCCGTCTTTGATCGGAACACAGATCAGGCGTGTCTCCTTACGGGGGTTTGGAGATGCGACCAGGCCTTGGGATGCAGAACGCATTCCAAGGCCTTTCCATTGAGGCAGCAGCCGCGCAGCGCCCCAGCATGCCGGGTGCCTCGCCTTACGCCGGCGCGATGAAGGGCTGGCTGTGGGTCTGGAACACCGGCATGGCTTCGAGCACATCCGCAAATGCGTCGAGCGCAGGAAACTGGCCACGCGATATGCGATCGGGATGGGCTTCGCGCGCAAAGCGAAATGCCACGGCAACCGCAATATCGGCATGGCCAAGCTGTTCGCCCATGAGAAACGGCGTTGTTACACCCGCACAGGCAGCCTCGAGCGCGGCCAGCCCATCCTGGATCTGGCGAGCCCGTCGCTCGGTGAAGATGCGCGAGGGCTCGGCGTGGAGCACCTTTTCGTAAAACAGGCTGACCGCGACGTCAGCCGTTCCGGTCGCAATGCCTGTCAGCGCAAGCGCACGCCTTCGGGTTGAATGCTCACTCGGCCAGAGCGAAGCGCCGGCCGGAGCTTCACCTTCAAGCCAGTCCAGGATCAGGTGGCTGTCGACCAGCACTGTGCCGTCGTCGAGGCGCAGGGTTGGCACCTTCGTCAGCGGCCCGAGATTGCGGAAGCGGTCTGCCTCGCGGAAAGTGGACCACGGGCGATGCTCGAACGCGATACCGCGCAAAGCCATGGCGATGGCGACACGGCGGACGAATGGGCTGTCATACTGGCCAATGAGAAGCATAGGCGAAAGCTAGCCGCCGAGGTGCAGACTGTCCATTTCGACAATACGATGGGTATAGATCGCGCACGTTGAAGAATGCGCCGGCTGCAGCGCACTCAGGCGGCGCATGTCTACTCAGCCGGCAGGCGGCCCGGATCGGTTGCGCGGGGGCGCATGGGAACCAGCGTCGAAACCCGCCGACGATACTCAGCGTAGGCTGGACGGCTGCGCTCGAGATGGGCTTCGGTCAGCGGGATGGAGATGAACCAGAGCGCGAGCGCCAAAAGCACCGGGCCAAGAATCGCCCACCATGGCGCGCCGCCTGCATAGGCCATCAACGTGATGCCAACCCAGACCACGACTTCGCCGAAATAGTTCGGGTGGCGCGAGTATTTCCACAGGCGCTGCGCCATCACCCGGCCGTGGTTCGCGGGATTTGCCCGAAACTCGGAGAGTTGCAGGTCAGCGAAGGTTTCAATCAGGAAGCCAGCCAGGAACACGAGTGCGCCAAGCGCCAGAAGCGGCATCAGGATTGTCTCGTGGGCGCTGAGGAAGTTCGCGTGAATGGGCGCGGCAAACAGGAACAGCAGCACGGCCTGGACGAGGAACACCTTGAAAAACGACATCCACCACCAGCCTGGGCCGGCATCCGCTCGAAACGCGGCATAACGCGGGTCTTCGTGCGCTTCCCCAAAGAAGCGCGCGCCGGTGTAGATCACGATTCTGAGCGCCCAAAGCGCAACGGCAATGACGATGGCACTGTCGACGGCATCAAGGCGGGGCGCTGCAGCGGCATGGACGCCGGCAATGACCAGAAACCCAAGACCCCAATAGAAATCGACGACACCGACGTTGCGAATGGCCGCAGACACGGCCCAAACAGCAGTGAATGCCGCGATCGTGATCAAGAGTGTGAGCAACGTCACAGGAATGCCAGATTCGATTGCCATTTCCCAAACCTTCATTCCTGCACGGAAGCATTGCGGCAATTTATACGCTCTGCAATCGCTCCCGAGGCAAATTTGTGTTAACCCTTGTCGAAGACATAGTGCGGGAGATTTCCCGCATCTGACGCAGAGGCGACCAAGCTGGTCGTTCGACGGAGACTGAACGTGATACGCACAATCAAGCGTGATGGATGGATGAGCAAAGCCATTTCACGGCGGACACTTCTGCGGCACGCCGTCACGGGCGCTGCGGCGCTCAGCGCACCCGCGGTTTTTGCCCAGGGCCAACCCGCAACCAACGCATCGGTGGAGTGGCGCGAGCGTTTTGATCTGTCGCCCAACGTTTCTCAGGGCGATCGCGGCACCGTGCCGTTGCTGTCGACCCAGAGCGTTTCGCAGATCGAAAATGCGATTCGTCAGTATGAGGACATCGCCGCGCGCGGTGGCTGGCAGCGCGTGACCGGCGGCGAAAACGCACGCCTCGGCACAGTTTCGCCCGCAATTACCCAGCTGCGCGCGCGCCTGACGGCAACGGGCGACATCGAATCAAGCACTGCAGGGCGTCCCGACACATTCGACAGTTTCGTCGATCAGGGCCTGCGCCGGTTCCAGTATCGTCACGGCCTGCCGGTCGATGGGGTGCTGCGCCGCGACACGCTTGCAGCGCTCAACGTTCCGGCAGAAGCGCGCCTGCAGCAATTGCGCCTGAACCACCCGCGTCTGCGCGCCATGGCGGTTAACCTCGGCGACCGTCACGTGGTCATGAACATTCCGGCGGCAGAGCTTGAAGCGGTTGCCAATGGTCAGGTGGCGACGCGGCATTCAACCGTCGTTGGCAAGATCGATCGTCAGTCACCAGTGCTTGCGGTCCGCATTCTCGAAGTCAACTTCAACCCGTTCTGGACCGTGCCGACCTCGATCGTGCGCCGCGATCTGATTCCCCGCATGCAGCGCGATGCCGAGTATCTGACCAAGAATCGCATCCGCATCTACGACCAGCGCGGCAATGAACTGTCGCCGAACCTGATCAACTGGCAAACCATGGAAGCGGTGCAGTTCCGTTTCCGCCAGGACCCGAGCGACCTGAACTCCATGGGCAGCGTGCGGATCGGCATGCCGAACTCGGAAACCGTGTACATGCACGACACACCGGACAAGTCGTTGTTTGGTGATGCCGAGCGCTTCCACTCCTCTGGCTGCGCGCGCGTTCAAAACGTCCGCGAACTCGTGACATGGCTGCTTGCCGAGAACGCGGAATGGCCGCGTGCGCGCATCGATCAGGCCGTGCGCATGGACGAGCGCGTGGACGTGCGTCTGCGCCGTCCGATGCCGGTGTACTGGGTCTACATCACGGCGTGGGTTGGTGATGAGGGCATGGTTCAGTTCCGCCCCGACGTGTACCGTCGCGACGAGCTGCATCTCGCCGGCAACATGGCACTGCCAGCCACACCGTTTGATACGGTTGGTCCGCAGGCCTTTGCACCGGGCATGCGTCAACCCGTTCGCGTGCAGTGAGCCGGCACCTCCCACAAGAAGGGGAGGTATACTTCGAACATTCCTCGCAAGGGATGTTTCGACGGGTCGTGGCCATTGATGCCACGACCGGGATTGAGGTCACGGTTGCAGGCCCGCTCCATGCCTCGTCTCAACATATGGAGCGGGTGGCGATGCAAAAGTTGATGCGTCGCCTCGCGTCCGGGGCTTGACGGGCGCTAAGCCTGAGTGCACCCGAGCGCCATGACGCACATCGCACCTGCCCTCGCCTCCCTGTCATCCCTCGTTCTCGTCGGCTGCGGCAAGATGGGCGGCGCGATGCTGGAGGGCTGGTTGCGCGCCGGCCTGCCTGCTGGCGCCGTCAATGTCATCGACCCCTCCCCTCCTGCAGAGGTTCGCGCGCTGATTGAGCGCGCCGGTGTTTCAACGAAGCGTCCGACGACCCCGCCGCGGGTCTTGTTGATCGCGGTCAAGCCGCAGATCATGGACGGCGTTCTTGAAACAATCACCGATCTTGCTGGGCCCGAGACGCTGATCCTCTCGGTTGTTGCCGGCAAGACGATGGCGCGATTTGAAGCTCAGTTCGGGGCTATGGCGCGCGTGGTGCGCACGATACCCAACACGCCGGCAGCTGTTGGCCGTGGGATTACCGGCTGCGTCGCGAATACAGCTGCTTCAGACGATGATCGCCTGCTCACGCAAGCCCTGCTTGAGGCGGTCGGCCGCGTTGTCTGGGTGAAAGAAGAAGCCCAGATCGACGCCATTACGGCTGTGTCGGGGTCTGGTCCGGCCTATGTATTTCATATGGTCGAGGCACTGGCGAAGGCTGGCGTAGCCGCCGGTCTGCCCCAGGACACGGCGCTGAGCCTGGCACGCGCAACCGTCGAGGGTGCTGGCGAATTGCTGTTTCAGGCCAGCGATATCGGCGCAGACCAACTCAGGAAGAACGTCACCTCGCCGAACGGCACAACGCAAGCTGCCCTTGATGTGCTGATGGATGAAGACAGCGGCCTTGCGCCCTTGATGACACGCGCGGTCAGCGCAGCGGCCAGACGCTCTCGCGAACTCGCGGGCTGAACGTCCGCGGCTCACCCCACAAGCAGGAGGAAGGCCGGCATCGTGACAAACGCAATCAGCGTTTGCCAGGTCATGATCCGCGCAATCATCGGGGCATCTCCGCCCATCAGGCGCGCAAGCACATATGACGCGCTTGCGGTTGGCACTGAACCACACACGATAAGGGCACCAAGCGTTGGTCCGCTGAGGCCAATGATCAGCCCTGCTACCATCATGATGCCTGGCATGATCAGGAGCTTGAGAACGCTTGCGACCACCAGGGGCGTGTCGATCCGTCCAAGGGACGCCAGCTGCAGACCGCCGCCGACCATGATCAGACTGACAGCGAGCGTCGCATTGCCGGCCATTGAGAGCGTGTCCTGCAGGACCTTTGGCACGGGATTGCCGATGAGGTTGAGCGCAAGGCCGAGCGAAATCGACCAGATGAATGGGTTTTTGGCGAGCGTGATGACGAAGGCTCCTGGTTTCAGCCTTTCGCCGCGCGCGTAGGTCGCAAGGACTGCAACGGTCAAAATATTGACCATCGGGATCATGATCGCGGCGGCAATCGCGACAACAGCTGTCCCTTCCGCTCCAAACAGGCTGCCGGCAATGGCGAGCGCGGAAAAGGTATTCCAGCGCACAGCCCCCTGAAACACCGAGGTAAAGCCCGGCCCATCGACGCCCTGACGCAAGAGGAAGGGTCGCAGCATCATGGTCAGCGTAGCGACAATGACCACCCCCGCCAGCAAGGCCCCTCCAACCCGAGACATGGTCGAAACTTCGAGGCTAGCCCGCGACAGGGTCGAGATCATCAACGCAGGGATCAAGGCATAATAGGTGAGCTTGTCGACGCCGCTCCAGGCCTCGGCCGGAATA
>JAIYEB010000063.1 GCA_027487195.1 Hyphomicrobiales bacterium
GCCCTGTTTGCGCCTGATGCGCTCGCCGAGGTCCCCATTGTCGGTCAACTCGATCTGGATGGCAGACAGGTCGAGGTGTCGGGCCAGATTGATCGACTTGCGCGGGATGGCGCGAAACTCATCATTGCCGACTTCAAGACAGGCTCACGCCCGGACAGCATCCCCGACGCCTATGTGAGGCAGATGGCGCTCTATCGTGCGCTGCTGCAGAAAATCGATCCGGGAACTGTCATCGAGTGCCGCCTGATCTGGACGCGCGAACCGGCCATCGACGTCCTGGACAGCGCCGAACTGGATAAATCCCTGACAACTCTCCCGCTTTCGTGATGTCGTCATCCTTGACGCCGTCGGGGGGCAGTCCCTAGCTATAGTTTTCAAACTCGCAGGAGAATCGCCATGGGCGCAACCATCAAAGTGACCGACGCTACCTTCAAGGCGGAGGTGCTCGATTCGACTGTGCCTGTGCTCGTCGACTTCTGGGCAGAATGGTGCGGCCCGTGCCGCCAGATCGCGCCTGCCCTTGATGAGATCGCCGCCGAGATGGGTGGCAAGGTCAAGATCGTGAAGGTCAACATCGACGAGAACCCGAACACGCCGATGCAGCATGGCGTGCGGGCCATCCCGACGCTGCTTCTGTTCAAGGGCGGCAAGATGGTCGGGCAGCAGGTTGGCGCAGCGCCGAAGTCAAAGCTGGTTTCGTTCATTCAGACCCAGGGCGGCGTGGTCTGAGTTCCGATATGCTTTGAGGCAAGACCCTCAACAACAACCAGATCTGACGAAAAAACCAGGACGCGCAGCGCCCTGGTTTTTTGTTGACTTCAGCGTTGAAGCGCCAGTTTCGCGCTAGGCTGCGACACCAACCCCGATCGGGCATGCGACGCCCGTGCCGCCAAGCCCGCAATAGCCGTTCGGGTTCTTGGCAAGGTACTGCTGGTGATATCCTTCAGCATAGTAGAACGTCGGCGCATCGAGCACCTCGGTTGTGATCGGGCCGAAACCACGCTTGGCGAGTTCCGCAGCATAGGCGGTCTTCGCAGCCTCGGCGGCGGCCTTCTGCTCGGGCGTGGTCGTGTAGATGCCGGAGCGATACTGCGTGCCGACATCATTGCCCTGACGCATGCCCTGGGTCGGATTGTGGCTCTCGAAAAACGTCTTCAGCAGGTTTTCAAACGACAGAATGGCCGGATCATAGACAACAAGCACAACCTCGTTGTGCCCGGTCATGCCCGAGCAAACCTCCTCGTATGTCGGGTTTGGCGTATGGCCAGCCTGATATCCGACTGCCGTGACGTGGATCCCTGCACCGAGTTCCCAGAACTTGCGCTCGGCACCCCAGAAGCAGCCAAGCCCGAACATGACGCGCGCGCTTCCCGCAGGATCGGGCGCGGTCAAATCGGTATGAAGAACGAAATGGCGCTGAGCGGTCGGGATCGGCGTTGCACGACCGGGCAAGGCTTCCGATGCGGCAGGAATGGCCATGGGCTTCTTGAAGAACGAGAACATGTGGACCTCCAGTTAAGGGATATGGGGATCGAAGGCTTCGTTAAACAGCAGGTGGCGGCTTTGGGCACGTCACACCTTGCCCAACCCTGTTCGTCAGGGCGGTGGCATTGAAGACATCACGAGTGCTTGATCGGGCAGGCGGCAGGCAAGCAGGGACGGACCGACAGGCTCAGTTGGTCGAGAGGATATCGCGTCTTGGCTTGCCGAACACCAGCAGAAGTGTCGCAATCACGAGCAACACGACGGCAAGCGGCAGGAACAGGATCGAGACCACGACCGGATCCCACAGGACGGGAGACACGTGGCGCTCGAGTGCCGCCTGCGCCAGCCCGAGCGAGTTTCGGTGGACCTGGTACCAGGCCTCACCGACCGTTGTCATGACAAGGCGCGAGGCGGCAATCGACTTTGAACCGTCGATCACCGCCGCAACAACTGCGCCTGCCAGAAGCCAGAGACCCAGAAACCGCGAGATGAAGCGAAACATCAGCTAGCCTCCCTCATCACCTCAGGCTGCGGCTTGGCGTGCTGCCTTCATACGCTTGAGATCTGGCGGCAGCGCTTCATCGCTGAGCTGCGACAGCGCCATGGCCAGTGTCATTTCGGTCTGCGCCTGCGATCCAAGGCGGCGAATGTTGACGCCATGGGTTTCCGCTTCACGCTTTCCAACAACAAGCATGACCGGCACCTTGTGCAGGGAATGCTCGCGGACCTTGTAGTTGATCTTCTCATTCCTGAGATCAACTTCAGCCCTGAGACCCGCTGCGCGACAGGCCGCGAGCACATCCATGGCGTAGGCATCGGCTTCCTGGGTGATCGTGGCGATCACGATCTGGCGCGGCGCAAGCCACAGCGGGAAATTGCCGCCGAAATGCTCGATGACGACGCCGGTGAAGCGCTCGAGTGAGCCAAACATTGCGCGATGGATCATGATCGGGACGTGCTTGTCGCTGTCAGCGCCAATGTAGAAGGCGTTGAAGCGACCCGGCAGGTTGTAATCGACCTGTACCGTACCAACCTGCCAGTCGCGGCCAATGGCGTCGCGCAGGACATATTCGAGCTTCGGACCGTAAAACACCCCTTCTCCGGGATTGATCGCCGCCTTGATACGCCCATCCGATGTTGCAACCACGTCATCAAGCACGGCCTGAAGCGCGCCCTCGGCACGGTCCCACATTTCCTCGGTGCCCATGCGGTTTTCCGGCCGGGTCGCAAGCTTGATCGTCAGCTCTGCGAAGCCGAAATCATCATAGAGGCCGAGAATCAGGTCGTTGAGCTTCAGGCACTCGTCCTTGAGCTGTTCTGGCGTGCAGAACACGTGAGCATCGTCCTGCGTGAACGAGCGCACCCGCAGCAGACCATGCAGCGAGCCGGATGGCTCATAGCGATGCACCTTGCCAAACTCGGCAATCTTCACCGGCAACTCACGATAGCTGCGCAAGCCGTTCTTGAAGATCGCGACATGTCCGGGGCAATTCATCGGCTTCAGCGCAAACTCGCGCTCGTCTTCCGTTGTCGTCGTGAACATGTTCTGGCGATAATTCTGCCAGTGGCCGGAGGTTTCCCACAGGCTCTTGTCCATCATGTCAGGCGTGTTCACCTCAATGAACCCAGCTTCAGCCTGGCGACGGCGCACGAAGTTGATCAGCGTCTGGAACAGGGTCCAGCCCGAGGCGTGCCAGAACACCGAGCCCGGAGCATCGGGCTGGAAATGGAACAGGCCCATTTCCTGGCCGAGCTTGCGATGATCCCGCTTCTCGGCTTCCTCGATCTGCTTGAGATGGGCGTCGAGCGCTTCCTGGGTCGCGAACGCGGTCCCATAGATGCGGCTGAGCATGGCGTTGTTTGAATCGCCACGCCAGTAGGCGCCGGCAACCTTGGTCAGCTTGAACGCCGTGCCAACCTGGCCGGTCGATTGCATGTGCGGGCCGCGGCACAGATCCGTCCAGGCTCCCTGGCTGTAGAGCTTGATATCCTGGCCGGCGGGAATCGCGTCAATGAGTTCGACCTTGTAGGCCTCGCCCTTGGCCTGAAAAATGGCCTTTGCGGCATCGCGCGACACGGTTTGCTTTACGAAGGCCGCGTTGCGCCCGACAATTTCCCGCATCTTCGCTTCGATCTTGGGCAGATCGTCGAGCGTGAACGGTTCATTGCGCGCGAAGTCATAGTAAAAACCGCCCTCGATGACGGGACCAATGGTCACCTGCGTTCCGGGAAACAGTTCCTGGACTGCCTCGGCCAGCACGTGCGCTGCATCATGGCGGATCAGTTCCAGCGCGCGCGGCTCATCGCGGCCAACAAACTCGATCAGCGCATTGCCGACAATCGGATCCGAAAGGTCTGAGATGACACCGTCAAGGCTCATTGCCACGGTGCGCTTCAACAGCGATTTCGAGATTTGCCCGGCAATCTCAGCGCCGGTAATGCCCTTAGGGTAGGGTCGAACCGCACCGTCGGGGAACGTCAGATGGACTTCAGACATGATCGCGCTCCTGTCTCACTCCCGCGTACGATCGCGGGTAAGGGTGGTGCGATTTAGGTGGTTTGCACGCCTGGGGCAAGCCTCGACAGGCGCTGTCAGATCGCGAAAGGCTGGATGAGCATTGACCACGGACTTGCCATTATCCCGTGGGAGGGCTGATAGTGGAAGGCCGCATTAACCCTGTTCGTGCAGAATGGCTGCGGGTTGGCGACGGTCAGTGCGTTGGGTCAGTCCGGGATGGGGTGTCGCCGAGAGTGACAATTCGGGCGTTAAGCGCGGCGCGAAAGCGCTTGAAAGCAGGAATGGCGCGGCGGCTTGCTGCGGCAACGGTCCTGTCGTGCTTTTGGCTCGTTCTGGCCGGCGGCCAGACACAAAACGCAAAGGCGAACGGCGATACCCGCACGATCAGCCTTTATCACAGCCACACCGAGGAATCGCTCACCGTCACATTCAAGCGTGATGGCCAGTTCGACCGCGAGGCCCTTCGCCGCCTCAACCGGTTCCTTCGCGATTGGCGGCGCGATGAAGAAATCGAAATGGACCCGCGCCTGTTTGATCTTCTCTGGGAGGTCTATCGCGAGGTCGGCTCACGCGAGCCGGTGACTGTCGTGTCCGCCTACCGTTCGCCTGCGACGAACTCGATGCTGCGGTCACGCTCGCGCGGTGTTGCCCGCTATTCCCAGCATACGCAGGGAAAGGCGATGGATTTCTACCTCACCGATGTGTCCATGGCGCGCGTACGCGAGCTTGGCATGAAAAAGCAGCGCGGCGGCGTTGGCTTTTATCCAAGTTCCGCGAACCATTTTGTGCACCTCGATGTCGGCAGCGTGCGGTCATGGCCGCGCATGACCCGCGACCAGCTGTCCCGCCTGTTTCCAGATGGAAACACCATCCATATCCCTGCGGATGGGCGGCCCATGCCCGGCTTTGAGCAGACGCTGGCCCGCATTGGTGTTGATGGAAAAGGTGGCGGGGGCGCACTTGCCTTTGCAGACCCCGCAGAACGCGGCGGAAACTGGCTCGCGCGCCTGTTTGGCTTTCGCGATGCGGAAGAGGGCGATGAGGAATACACAGCCCTTCCGCCACGCCAACGCCGCGCCCAGGCGCTTGCAGAGGCGCGCCGCGCACGCCAACAGGGCCAGCAGGTTGCAACCGC
>JAIYEB010000028.1 GCA_027487195.1 Hyphomicrobiales bacterium
CAGCGTTCGCCGACATGGGGCATCTATGACGTCTTCGATGTCGCCGACGGGCAGGTGTTCATCGGGGTTACCTCCGACCAGCAATGGCCGCGCTTTTGTTCCGCCTTTGCCTTTGATGCGTTGGGTGCGGATGCTGGTCTTGTGACCAACCAGAACAGGGTCGACCAGCGGGCAAGCCTGTTGCCCGAACTGCGTGCGCTCCTCATCAACCGCACGGTCCATGAGGTCGCCACCGCATGCGAGGCCGCCAACGTGTCGTTTGCGCCGATCCGCCGGCCCGTCGATCTGTTTGATGACCCGCACCTCAAGGCGAACGGCTCGCTTTTGCCCATTCGCATTGGGGACCGGGAAACGGCCCTGCCGGCTATTCCGATCCGCATCAACCATGCAGCGCCAGGCCGCCCGTCCGACCCGCCGATCCTCGGCCAAGGGACGCGCACCATGCTTGCGGCCTGGGGTCTTGGGGATGACGTCATTTCCGATTTGATCGCGCGCGGGGTTGCAGGCGAACCGGCGAAGAGTTGAAACCACTTCGTTGAGTGCACTTGAAGCGGTGCAAAGGCTCACCTGGGCTGCATCATGGGAAAGAATTTTGTTATTTCTCAAGACTTATTGCTAGTTGAGAGAAGGAATATTCTTTAAGCAGCATGCCCATGCTGCCTGCGACCGCTTCCCCTGAGCGTGAAGCTCAAAACCGGCACGCTTTGCCGCGTGCTGTCTGGCAGTTCCTTGCTGCCGGTGTTGGTCTTTTGCTCCTTCTTGCTGGCATGGCCGCATCGATGACGAGCGGTGGTGTCAGGCCAACGTTGGCCTGGGGACTTGGCGCTGCTCTTGGAGCGGTTTTTGTCGCGGCAAGTTTCGGGTTCAGCGCAGGCGTCCGGCGCTTCTTTACGGTTGGTGACAGCCAGCACCTGCGCGCGCAACTCCTGATGGTCGGGGTGGCTCTGGCGTTGTTCACGCCGGCTCTCACAGCGGGTCATGTCCTCGGCTCGCCGGTCCGCGGCTACGTCTTTCCAATCGGGCTGGCGCTTGTCGCAGGCGGTGTTCTCTTCGGCATTGGGATGCAGATTGCGGGGGCCTGTGGCTCAGGCATGCTGGCCGCGCTCGGGGGTGGCTCAGCCCGCATGATCGTGGCGTTCCTCGCTTTCATCGCCGGTGCAGCCCTTGCGGTCGCCACATCGGAGGCGTGGTCATCCCTGCCGCGGCTGCCTGCTTTCAGCTTCACAGCTCGCCTTGGTTTGGCGGGTGGTATCGCCATTCAGATCGCGCTGATTGCCGTCCTGTGGTTCGCTCTGGTGCTCACGGAACGGAAGCGGAGCGGCGGTGTGGTTTCGCTGTTTCAAAAGCGCAGCGGGGATCTCCTGTCGCCGGGGATGGGCGCCGTTCTGATCGCAGCCCTGTCTTTCGCAACACTTGCAGCCCTTGGCCGGCCCTGGACCCTGTCGATGCCATTTGCGCTCTGGGGCTCGTGGGGCGTCGAGGCGACCGGGCTGGATGACCCGACCTTCTGGCCGTTCTGGGAAGACCCGACACGGGTGGACATGTACCAGCGCGCGGCATTGAACGATTCATCGTCCGTCATGAATCTCGGCATGATCCTGGGCGCGCTGATGGCCGCTGGCCTGACGCTGCGCTTCCTCCCGGTCTGGCGCTTGCCGCTGCGCTCTTTCCTTGCTGCGCTGATCGGCGGCCTGTTCCTCGGCTACGGCGCGGTGCTTGGCACGGGCTGCAACATCAGCGCTTTTCTCGCCGGTTCTGCTTCAGGCAGCGGCCATGGCTGGGTCTGGCTCGCGGCTGCACTTGCCGGCAATGCCGTCGGCCTGCTGTTTCGCCCGCTGTTTGGCCTGTCGCGATAAGGCGAGCTTAGCGCGGAGCCAGGCGGATCGCGCCGTCAAGCCGGATGCTGCCGCCGTTCAGCATGTCGTTTTCCGCAATGTGGAGCGCGAGGCTCGCATACTCGGCCGGGGATCCGAGCCGCGAGGGGAACGGCACTGAGGCAGCAAGCGCGGTTCGTGCCTCCTCGGGCAACCCGTCAAACATCGGCGTGTGGAACAGGCCCGGGAGAATGGTCATCACGCGGATGCCCTCACGCGCCAGGTCGCGCGCCATGGGGAGCGTCATGGCCTGCACGGCACCCTTGGATGCAGCATAGGCGATCTGGCCGATCTGGCCATCTTCAGCGGCAACTGACGCAGTCATGATGATGACGCCGCGCCCGCCATCCGGTGTGATGGGCGCAAGCGCCGCCAGTTGAGCCGCAGCCTTGGTCGCGACATTGAACGTGCCCATGAGGTTGATCGAGACCACGCGCAGGAAGGCTGCATGGTCATGGGCGGAAATGGCGCCTGTCGCACGATCCCGGTTTACGGTCTTCTGGCCAAAGGCAACGCCTGCGCAGTTGACGATGATCCGGGCGGCACCATGAACCGCTGCCGCCGCCGAAAGTGCTGTTTCGACCGAATCCGCATCGGTGACATCACAGGCCGCAAAAACACCGCCAATGTCGCCGGCAACTGCAGGGCCTCGCGTGGCATCACGATCAAGGATCGCAAC
>JAIYEB010000030.1 GCA_027487195.1 Hyphomicrobiales bacterium
CCGCCCCCACCACCGCCATTGTTCCGGTTGCGTCCGCGCATGCGCTTGTTGTTGTTATGTTGGCCTGGTCTCATGCCGGTCGCTCGGTCCGTCTGGTGAGGAAACCCCGTTGCGGCCAGGGTTTACAGCCGTCGCCTCGTTAAGGCGCGAAATCTCTGCGCTGATTGCCGGAACTGTTCGGTTCTAGAGGCTCTACGTCGCTTACACGACATCGGCGTCTGCCGCACTCCGGCAAGGATCGCCATTGCGACCCCGCACATGGAAGTGGGTTACCTCTTTGCGGGGCATTCTCCAAGGAAAATCTTCAACGACAGTCCGCAATCAACCGCGAAATGAACGCACGGGATGAAACAAGTTCTGCGATTGCAATGGATTCGTCGGGCTGATGCGCATCGGCAATTGAGCCAGGCCCAACCACGACTGTTGGAATGCCTGCCGCCGAGAATCGCCCGCCCTCGGTGCCATAGGCGACCTTCGAAACCGAGTTTCGCCCAGCCAAGCGCTTGGCGAAAGCCACAACATCGCTGTCTTCGGGTGTCTCGAGCGGAGGATAGTCGATGGTCGCATTGATGTGGATGCGCGCAACCGGTGCAACAGCCTGCATTTCCGGCAAAAGCACGCCTGTTGCGAACTCTTCGATCTCCTGAAGCAATGCACGTGCGTTGTCCGCTGCAATCACACGGACTTCGAGCGCGAGAGTGGCTTGCTCCGGCACCATGTTGAGCGCCGAACCGCCATGCAGGCTTCCGACATGGGCGGTCGAATGGGGCACATCATAGAGCGCATCCCGTGTGCCCTCGCGCTCAAGCCGGCGGGCCAGCAACTGAACAGCGCTGCCAAGCCTTGCGGCATACTCGACCGCATTGACGAAGCGCGGCGCAAGCGAGGAATGACCCGGTGTTCCCTCAACAACAATATCGAGCGCGCGCTTGCCCTTGTGGCCAATGACGACGCCCATTTCGGTCGGCTCGCCGACAATGCAGGCCAGAGGGGGCGCAACATCCTGAAGCAGGGCCGCAATCAATGCGGGCGTGGCAAGGCATCCGACCTCCTCGTCATAGGTCAGGCAAATGTGCAGCGGGCGGGACAGGGGCTTTGCCAGCATTTCCGGGACTGCAGCCAGGCAAACCGCCGCAAATCCCTTCATGTCGGTGACACCGCGGCCAAGCACGCGCTCGCCTTGACGGCGCAGCGTAAACGGATCCCCGGTCCACGCCTGCCCATCGACCGGAACGGTATCCAGATGGGCAGAGAGCACAATGCCGGGCACATGGGCCGGGCCAATGGTGGCGATCAGGCTGGACTTCGTGGCGTCTTCGCTCGGGACGCGCCGGCTTGAGACGCCGTGCACTGCGAGCATTGCCTCAACCTCTGTGATGAGATCGAGGTTGGAGTTGCGGCTTGTCGTATCGTGAGCAACCAGGCGCGCCAGGATGGCAAGGATATCGGCTTCGCTCATGTCGAGGCTATGCTTTCGGGCGTTGGGACCAGGCGGTTGCCGACGCGCTCGAACTGCACTGTGTCGACGCGGGCCTTGGGGTTGGCAATTGATTGACTGACCGCTGATTGAGACATGCGAGGCCCTGGCGCGGCAGAAATTGTAGCCCCGAAGCCAACAAGCGCGCGCAGCGCGCCTAACTCAGGGATCGAATGCCGGCTGGTCCGCATGTCGCATTGTGCGTTGGAAACACCATGCATGCAACGAGATCATTCCTCATGTGACCATGGGCAAACCACACGATCTGCCTGACCCAAGCCATGCGTGAGCCGCAGCGAATTCACATGAGACCATGATCCGGGCGCATAAAATTAGCACTTCCCCCGAGCGCTTTGCCGACCTAGGGTTCGTTGCAGATCATCCATCGACAGCCGCAAATTTGAACAGGCGGCTTGCCGTGACACCTCAGGGAGATTTGCATGAAACTCGACCGTCGCGTCTTTCTAGGAACTGCAGCGGGTGGCGTGACCGCCGCTGCGATCTCAACCGGCGCAAAAGCACAGGCGACCGACAATCTGCGGATCGGGCTCTCGTCAGAGCCTTCATCCATGGACCCGCATTTTCACAATCTGACGCCGAACAATGCGGTTGCACGCCACATCTTTGACGGCCTGCTCAACCAGGACAAGGATCAAAAGCTTTCGCCGGGCCTTGCTGTCTCCTGGCGCGCGGAGAACGAGACAACCTGGATTCTGAACCTTCGTCGCAATGTGACGTGGCACGACGGGTCGCCGTTCACCGCAGATGACGTGCTCTACACCTTCCAGCGCGCGCCGAATGTGCCGCGCTCGCCGTCGGGCTTTGGTGGCTTCCTGCGCGGACGCACGGCCGAGAAGATCGACGACCACACACTTCGTATCCGCACATCGGGCCCTGACCCGCTGATGCTGACGCATCTCACCTCGGTCATGATCATCCCGGCCAAGCTCGGCGCAACGCTTGCGACTGACGACTTCAATGCCGGTCGCGCCGCCATTGGCACCGGCCCCTACCGGTTCGTCGAGTTTGTGCCCGGCAGCCGCATCGTGCTTCAGCGCAACGACAATTACTGGGGCGGGCGCGAGCCGTGGGCCCGTGTCACCCTGTCGTTCCTGCGCTCCGATCCTTCGCGCGTCTCGGCCCTGCTGGCTGGCGACGTGGATATGATCGAGAACGTGCCACCCACCGATGTGGCGCGCCTAAAGGGCGACAACCGCATGACGGTGGCTTCAACGCTTTCGGCCCGCGTCATCTACTTCCATATGGATCAGTTCCGGGACGTCTCGCCCTTCATCCGCGACAACAACGGCCAGCCGTTGACGCGTAACCCGCTGCGCGACCTTCGCGTGCGTCAGGCGCTGTCGATTGGCCTGAACCGCCGCGCGATGGTTGAAAACGTCATGGAAGGTGAGGCCCAGCCTGCCGGACAGCTTCTGGCGCCGACATTCTTCGGGACATCGCCAACCCTTGGCGTGCCGGAATTCAACATGGCACGCGCCCGCCAGCTTCTGACCGAGGCGGGCTACCCGAACGGCTTCCGCATGACCATGCATGGGCCGATCGGGCGCTACACCAACGACACGAAGATCATTGAAGCCGCAGCCCAGATGTATGCCCGTATCGGCATTCAGGCGACGGTCGAAACGGTTCCGCAGGCGGCATTCTTCACCCGCGCCTCTACGGGTGCTGGCGGCGAGCCGGAGTTCTCCTTCATTCTCGTTGGCTGGGGTGCTTCAACCGGCGAGGCCTCCGAGGCACTTCGCGGTCTTGTCGCGACCTTCAATCGCGA
>JAIYEB010000305.1 GCA_027487195.1 Hyphomicrobiales bacterium
CGCGCCCTTCAGCAGATAGTCCGACATCTGCTCGGCGACCTGGAGGGCGACATTTTCCTGTGCCTCGGCCGTGGATGCGCCAAGATGCGGCGTACACACAACGTTTGGCAGCAAGAACAACGGATTGGCTGATGCGGGTTCCTCGACAAAGACGTCGAGCGCTGCGCCCGCAACCTTGCCGCTGGTCAATGCATCGGCCAGGGCTGCCTCATCAATCAGACCTCCGCGTGCGCAATTGATGATGCGCACACCCTTCTTCATCTTCTCGATTGCCGCGGCATCAATGATGTTCTTGGTCTTCTCGGTCAGCGGAGTGTGCAGCGTGATAAAATCTGCGCGACGCACGAGATCATCCAGCTCGACTTTTTCGACACCGATTTCAACCGCGCGTTCCGGGCTGAGGAACGGATCGAACGCAATGACGCGCATCCTGAGCCCGATTCCGCGCGACGCAACGATGGAACCGATGTTGCCGCAACCGACAACGCCAAGCACCTTGCCGGTGATCTCGACGCCCATGAAGCGGTTCTTCTCCCATTTGCCGGCGCGCGTGGATGCGTCGGCCTCTGGCAATTGCCGGGCAAGCGCAAACATCATGGCAATCGCATGCTCGGCAGTCGTGATCGAATTGCCAAAGGGCGTGTTCATGACAATGACGCCACGCGCCGTTGCTGCAGGAACATCGACATTGTCGACGCCAATCCCTGCGCGGCCAACGACCTTCAGGCGTGGGGCATGCGCAAGCAACTTGGCCGTGACCTTTGTCGCCGAGCGAATGGCAAGCCCATCATAGTCGCCGATGATGGCGGCGAGTTCATCCTTGTCGAGGCCTGGTTTGAGATCGACCAGGACACCGCGGTCTTCAAAGATTTTGACGGCAGCCGGTGACAGCTTGTCCGAGATCAGGACGCGGGGCGCGCTCATGTCAGGCGCCCTTCTTCGCAAGATCGGCCTTCGCAGTGGCATAGGCCCAATCAAGCCAGGGCATGAGAGCCGCTACATCGCGCCGTTGTACGGTGGCCCCGCACCAGATCCTCAATCCAGGCGGCGCATCGCGATAGTGGCCGATGTCAAACGCGACGCCTTCCTTTTCAAGAAGGGCCACGAGAGCCTTGGCGAAGTTTGCCTGCCCCTCTGGCGACAGCGCAACAATCGCAGGATCCGTTATCTTGAGGCAGACGGACGTGTTCGAACGCGTCTTTGGCTTGACCGCAAGAAAGTCGATCCAGTCCCGGGCTTTCACGAAGTTTGCGATCACGCGCGCATTGGCGTTTGCCCGCTTCATCAATCCGTCAAGCCCGCCCACGGTTTCGGCCCACTCCAGCGCGTCGATATAGTCTTCGACTGCAAGCATCGAGGGGGTGTTGATGGTTTCGCCCTCGAAAATTCCGCTGATCAGTTTGCCACCGGAGGTCAGGCGGAAGATTTTTGGCAGCGGCCAGGCCGGCTTGTAGCTTTCAAGCCTCGCAACTGCACGCGGCGACAGGATCAGCATGCCGTGGGCCGCTTCACCGCCAAGGACCTTTTGCCATGAGAAGGTCACCACATCGACCTTGGCCCAATCGATATCCTGAGCGAACGCAGCCGAGGTTGCATCGCAGATGACGACGCCTTCGCGGTCGGTCGAGATAAAATCGGCATCGGGCAGGCGCACACCTGATGTCGTGCCGTTCCAGGTCAGCACCACATCCCGGGTTTTCGCATCCACGCCCCTGAGCTTTGGCAACTCGCCATAGGGCGCTGTGATGACACGGGCGTCCGCCAGCTTCAGTTGCTTTACCGCGTCGGTGACCCAACCCTCGCCAAAGCTCTCCCAGGCGAGAAGATCAACGCCGCGCTGGCCAAGCATGGTCCACATCGCCATCTCGACAGCGCCCGTGTCAGACGCGGGCACGATACCAATCTTGAATTCAGCCGGCACCTTCAAAACCGAACGCGTCAGATCGATCGCACGCTTGAGGCGTGCCTTGCCGATCTTCGAGCGGTGGGAGCGACCGAGGCTTTCGGTCTGGAGCTTCTTCAGTGCCCATCCGGGGCGCTTGGCGCAGGGCCCGGAAGAGAAATGGGGGATCTTTGGCCGCAGAACGGGCTTCGTGGTCATCGCTGTCATCCTTACAGATGTGTGCCTCCCGGTGGGGGGAGGTGTCCCGCCACCGGGGTTAGGCGACAGGGACAGCGACGTCAACACCCGCCAAAACGCGAAAGGCGGCCACAAGGACCGCCTTCCACCAGAAGAAGTGCGCTGGAGATTAGCGGCGCGGAACCCAGCCGCCACCCTGCTGGACCCAGCCGCCGCCGGCTGATGCGCCCTGCGGGACAACCACGGTGCCGCCGCTGGCTGCTACGCCGCCGCCGCTCCAGGTCTGGCCACCGCTGACGACCGTGCCGCCACCGCCGCTCCAGGTCTGGCCACCGCTGACGACCGTGCCGCCTGCGCCGCTCCAGCTCGTGCTGCCGCCGGCCCAAGAGCCGCCGACTGTTGCCGATGACGAGGCTGCCACCTGATAACCAAGGCCAAATGAGCGATTGAGTTCGGCAAGCGTCCAGCGGACGCCAAGCCGGAAATCATGGCTGCCGACATTGCCACGGTAGATCGGCTCGGGGCACGGCGTGGCGCAGCCTGTAATGCCCGTGTTCAACCCATTCGACATGTTGAGGTAGCGGTAGCTCATTTCGAGCGTCAGGTTCTCGTTGACGCGGTAGCCAACACCGGCGTGGAGCGCCCAGGCAAAGCCGACTGAATTGTTGCCGAGCAGTGCGCCCCGGCCACCGACACCGCCAAGAGCGGCGATGCCCACGTTCTGGTCGGTGAAGCCATCGGTGAAGCTCATGGCGGCACCCAAACCAGCGCCGACGAACGGTGTCAGGCCCCAGAATGTGCCGATGTCGTAGTAGGCGTTGAGCAAGGCAACCGTGCTGCCCGTGCGACCGCGGATCACGTTTGTCGATGCGCCGCCAACACCTGCAACAACGGGACGTTCGATGACCGACTGCCAGTTCGAAGCTGTGCGCCACTCAACGGTTGCGTCGGTCCGAAAGTTCTCGGTCCAGGCATAACCGACGCCGAAGCCGGCAAGTGCTGAGAAGTTGGTAAAGCGCGAGTTCCGCGCGGTGCCGGAGTTGAAGAAGCGCTCACCGCCGGTGACCGTTGGGTCATTGCGGGTCGATCCCCAGCTCAGACTTTCGATGGTCTGGTAGGCGATGCCGACGTCGCCACGCAGGTAGATGCCACCGGCAATGGCAACCGCCTCGGCAGCGATGACACGTGGTGGCATGGGTGAGGCAAGGTCTGCGGCGTTTGCTGCGGAAGCGCCGAGGCCCAAAACGGCAAGTGCTGCAACGGCTGTTGATGTCTTCGTCATGATCTCTCGGCTCCCTTCGGAGTCCAG
>JAIYEB010000276.1 GCA_027487195.1 Hyphomicrobiales bacterium
CGTGGCAAGCACATGGGCCGGGATATCCCGATGGCCGGGGTTCCAGTGTCGACGGCGGACGACTACCTGCAAAAGCTCATCCGGTTTGGCTTTCGCATTGCTGTTTGCGAACAGACAGAAGACCCAGCAGAGGCGCGAAAGCGTGGGTCGAAGGCGGTTGTGCGCCGCGAGGTCGAGCGTCTTGTGACGCCGGGGACCATCACCGAGGAGCGCCTGCTCGTTCCATCCGAAGCGAGCTATCTTGTGGCCATCGGGCGCACGCGCGAAGGTGGCTCGGATGCGCCGCCAAGCCTCGCGCTGGCGTGGATCGATCTTTCAACCGGCGAGTTTCGCCTGGCCGAGACGACGATCGAGACCCTGCCGCACGACCTTGCGCGCATTGGCCCGCGCGAGATCATCCTGCCGGATCAACTCTACGATGATCGCGAGGTGCGCGACGCCTTGCGCCATAGCCCTGCCGCTGTCACCCCGCTCGCGCGGGATGCGGGAGATGGCGTCACGGCGGAACGGCGCATTGCCAACTTCTTCTCGGTCCAGTCCTCCGATGTTTTCGGCCGTTTCAGCCGGGCGGAATCGGCTGCTGCAGCGCTCGCGCTGTCCTATGTCGAGCGCACGCAACTGAAGGCGCGCCCGACGCTGTCGCCACCCGTGCGTGAAACGCGCGGCGCGCTTCTGGAAATCGATGTTGCCGCGAGGGCAAACCTTGAACTGGTGAGAACGCTCGGTGGCGAGCGGGCAGGTTCGCTGCTCGATGCCATTGACCGTACCGTGACCTCGGCCGGTGGGCGCGAGCTCGCGCGTCGTCTGGCTGCGCCATTGACAGATCCGCTCGAGATCAACCTCAGGCTAGATGCCGTCTCGGCCTTTGCCGAAGATGACGGCTTGCGTGACGCTGTGCGCAGCAGTCTCAGGGCCGCGCCGGACGTGGCGCGTGCGCTTTCGCGGCTGGCGCTCGAGCGGGGAGGTCCAAGAGATCTTGCGGCCATTCGTGATGGGGTCCGCGCTGCGGGCCTTCTCTCGCGCCAGCTTGCCGAGGCCTCGGGGTTTACCCGCCCGGAGCTCTTTACCCGCATTGGCCATGGGCTGACCGCGCCGGGCGTTGCCCTTGCCGATGAGCTTGCGCTTGCGCTTGCCGACGAGTTGCCGGCCTTTCGCAGGGATGGCGACTTTGTGCGCCCCGGTTATGACGGCGAGCTTGATGCCCAGCGCCAGCTTCGGGATGAAAGCCGCAACGTTATCCTCGCGCTCCAGGCAACCTATCAGACCGACACGGGCGTCAAGTCACTCAAGGTGCGGCACAACAATGTGCTCGGCTATTTCGTCGAGGTGACCCAGCTTCATGCCGAAGCCTTCTTCAAGCCGCCCCTGTCCGGAACGTTCATCCATCGCCAGACGCTCGCGGGGCAGGTCCGTTTCACGACACCTGAGCTTTCAGGCCTTGAACAGAAGATCGCAGCAGCAGCAGACCGGGCCTTGTCTATTGAAAGCGCCATCTATGACCGGCTGGCAGCGAGCGTTCGGGCGGATGATCAGCGCCTTCACCGGGCAGCGACAGCGCTTGCGGAGCTTGATGTGCATGCCGGCCTCGCTGACCTTGCCGTTTCAGAGGCTTACGTTCGCCCGCGCATTGATGGCTCGCTTGCCTTCGACATTCGCGGGGGCCGCCACCCGGTTGTCGAGCGGGCGCTGAAGCGGGCCGGCGAGGGGTCGTTTGTTTCAAACGACTGCAATCTCTCCCCGCCCGATGCTGAAACGTCTGGCCGGATTTTCCTTGTGACCGGCCCGAACATGGCCGGCAAGTCAACCTTTCTGCGCCAGAACGCGCTGATTGCCATACTGGCGCAGGCCGGCGCGTTCGTGCCAGCAGCCTCGGCCCATATCGGTGTTGTCGACAGGCTCTACAGCCGTGTTGGGGCCGCCGATGATCTGGCGCGCGGGCGCTCGACCTTCATGGTCGAGATGGTTGAAACGGCAACGATCCTCAATCAGGCGACTGAACGCTCGTTGGTGATCCTCGATGAGATCGGGCGCGGCACGGCAACCTTTGACGGGCTTTCAATTGCCTGGGCATCGGTTGAGCATCTCCATGATGTGAACAAGAGCCGAGCCTTGTTTGCCACGCACTTTCATGAGCTCGTGGAACTGACGCGCACGCTTGCAAGGCTTACGCCCGCGACCATGAAGGTGAAGGAATGGCAGGGCGATGTCGTATTTCTTCACGAGGTCGGCCCTGGAGCTGCGGATCGCTCCTACGGGATTCAGGTCGCAAAGCTTGCCGGCCTTCCTCATGCCGTTGTGACGCGCGCCCGGACCATCCTTGAGCGGCTTGAGGCCGGGGATCGTGCGGCAGACGTGAAATCATTGGTCGACGATCTGCCCCTGTTCGCAACCATCCCGCGCACCCCACCACCCGCGCAGCCGAGCCGCACGGAACACGCCGCGCTCATTGCCTTGCTCGCACGCTTCGATCCGGATGCGCTGACCCCGCGCGAGGCGCTCGACGCTCTTTATCAACTCAAGGCCGCGCTGCCACGCGACGCGCGGTCTGACGAGGGCAAGCGGTGAGCCCTCAGTCCCGGACAGGTACAATGCTGGCTGACGTCACTGGTCTCAGGCGCGATCTCGATATTCTCGCGGCAAGTGAAGGCGATGTGCGCGGCTCCGGCCTCAAGGCGGCGCTCAAGAGCCATGTGAAGCTTGTGCTGCGCACGGCGCGCGAAGCCGCCGAAGAGCGGTTGATGCGCGATGGGCAGGGGCGCGCCTGCGCCGAGCGGCTGTCTGCGCTCGAAGATGAGCTGATCCGCGTGTTGGCCGACTTTGCAGTTCGCCACATTGCGGGTGCTGAAAACCCCTCAACATCCGAACGGATGGCCATCGTCGCGGTCGGTGGCTATGGCCGTGGAACGCTTGCGCCGGGCTCGGATATCGATCTCCTGTTCCTGCTGCCGTACAAGCAGACGGGCGTTACCGAAACCGTTGTGGAGACGGTGCTCTACACGCTGTGGGACTGCGGCCAGAAAGTCGGCCATGCCACGCGTTCGATTGATGAGTGCATCCGGCTTGCGCGCTCGGACTTCACCATCCGCACCGCCATTCTCGAGGCGCGGCTTGTGTGGGGCGAAAGCGAACTGTTTGATCAACTCGTCAAGCGCTTTGACGCCGAGGTCGCTTTTGGGACCGGTCCGGAGTTCGTTGCGGCAAAGCTTGCGGAACGCGAGGAGCGACACCGCAAGTCCGGCCAGTCGCGCTATCTTGTTGAGCCCAACGTAAAGGATGGCAAGGGCGGCCAGCGCGACCTGCAAACGCTGTACTGGATCGGCAAGTATCTCTACCGCGTGCGCCGCACGGAAGATCTGGTCACGGCGGGCATGATCGATGCCTCCGAACTGTCGCGCTTTCGCAAATGCGAAGAGTTTCAATGGCGTGTCCGCTGTCACCTGCATTTCCTGTCCGGGCGTGCGGAGGAGCGGCTGTCGTTTGATGTTCAGCGTGCGCTGGCCCAGCGCATGGGGTTTGTTGCGCGCGCAGGCCAGAAGGATGTCGAGCGGTTCATGAAGCAGTACTTCCTCGTCGCCAAGGCGGTGGGGGACCTGACCCGCATTTTTGCAGCAACACTTGAGGCCCGTCATCTCAAGCCGGCACCGCTTCTCAGCCGCATCGTCGAACGGTTTGGCAGAAGGACGCGCGCCACCACCTCGGTGCCAGGCTATCCGGACTACCGATTGCTGAACGGACGGCTGACGTTTCGCTCAGACGACGTGCCGCAAAAGGATCCGGTCCACTTCATCCGGATGTTTGCAGCCTCGAGCACGCTTGGCGTGCCTCTGCACCCCGACACATTGACGCTCTCGACGCGGCTTCTGCGCCTGATTGATCCAATCCGGCAGAACCCGGAAGCCAATCGGCTGTTTCTCGAGGTGCTTTGCGCGCGCCAGGACCCGGAGACCACGCTCCGGACCATGAATGAATCGGGCGTGCTTGGTCGTTTCATCCCCGACTTTGGCAAGATCGTCGCGATGATGCAGTTCAACATGTATCATCACTACACGGTCGATGAGCATCTGTTGCGCTGCATCGGGATCCTCGCGGCCATCGAAAGCGGGCGTCTCAAGGAAGATCATCCGCTGGCAGCGGACCTGATCCGCTCGATCAGCAACCGCCGGGCGCTCTATGTCGCCCTGTTCCTCCATGACGTGGCCAAGGGCCGCCCCGAAGATCACTCCCTGGCGGGTGCTGAACTGGCAAGCAGGCTATGTCCGCGCTTTGGACTGACGCCTGCGGAAACCGAAACGGTTGTCTGGCTGGTCAAGGAACA
>JAIYEB010000432.1 GCA_027487195.1 Hyphomicrobiales bacterium
CGAATTTCCGGATGCGCGTGGATGTCGCGGCGAAAGCTCGTGATGTCGGGGGTCAGCGCAAGGATACGAGGATCAATGGTCATGGGGTGTCTCCTCTGCCCAGCGTTGCCTGTCCCATGCCCGCGGTCAACTCCGATGGGGCTGGCAAGCCTCTCTCAGGTGATCTGGTCGCCTTTGACACTGGCCTCAATGGCATCGATGTCCTCATCGGACAGCCCCATGTGATGACCGATCTCATGGATCAGCACATGCGTCACAAGATCCCCGAGGCTTTCATCATGCTCGGCCCAGTAGTCGAGGATCGGGCGGCGGTAGAGAAACACCATGTCCGGCTGATGGGCCGCGTGTGACACGCTTTTCTGCTGCAGCGAGACCCCGGAATAGAGCCCGAGAATGTCAAACGGGCTCTCCAGCTCGAGTTCGTTGAGCACATCCTCGGTTGGAAAATCTTCAACCCGCAAGGCGACGCCGGCGCTGGCTTGCCGGAACGCGTCCGGCAACAGCCGGTAGGCCTCGAACGCCATCAATTCCAGGTCCGCAAGCGACGGCGCCTTCAGTCGCTCCAGGCTCATGCCTTCGCGGCCCCCGCCTCAAGCGCCTCGATCACCTTTGCGCGGATGTCGGCCAGAGAGAACGGCTTGGCGACAACGTCGTAGATCAGCGTCTGCAGATTGGCCGCGCGTTCACGCTGATCAGCGTAGCCGGTCATCAACAGGATGGTCAGCTTTGGAAAATCGCGCGCGCACGCAAGCGCCAGCGCAATTCCATCCATCACAGGCATCTTGACGTCGGTCAAAAGAAGGTCGAACGCGCCGTTTTCCATCTGGAGTGTTTCAAGCGCCACCCCGCCATCTTCCGCCGTCACGATGTCATGGCCGTCAAGCGCCAGAGCACGAGCAACGAAGGCACGGACGGACTCGTCGTCCTCGGTCACGAGAATGCGCGCCATTCCTAGTCCTCAATCACGCCGATGTACGGCAATTCGCGAAACGAATGTGCCATATCCATGCCATAGCCAATGACAAACAGGTCTTCGATCACGAAGCCCGTCATGTCTGCGCTGATGTCCACAGCGCGTTTGCCGGGCTTTTCCAGCAGGCAACATGTGAACACGCGGCTGGCACCGCGCGCGGACAAAAGATCCCGCGCATAGGCAAGTGTGCGGCCGGATTCGAGAATATCGTCGACGAGAATGACATCGCGGCCCTGCACGTCGCTCTCGACATCCCGGACAACTGTCACTTGACCGGACGACACCGTGGACTTGCGATAGCTCGAGAGCGTGATGAACTCGACCTCAAGCTGCATGCCCTCCTCATGGAGCGCGCGCAGGAGGTCTGCAGCAAACATGAAGCTGCCCTTGAGAACCGCGACCACGAGAGGATTGACCAGTTTGCGACTGGCAATATCGCGCGCCAGCTCCCGATTGCGCTTCGCGATCGTGTCAGCGTCATACAGAACGCGGATCCGGTCCGCGACATCATGGGCAGTCTTCACCGTACAAGCTCCGAAACGCGCTGATCGCGCGGCACTACAAAACGAACAGCGACTGACGTCGCCTCACGAGGAGGGTTGACCGACCGCGCCCGGAACGCAACCACCTCCCGCGGGCCAACGGTTGCGCGCGGCGGCGCAATCGTCCAGCTGCGAAGCTCACTTCCCCCTGCCTCGACGAGAGCCAGGCGCAGGCGCGACATGGGTAACGTCTCACCGCTGATATTACGGATCAAGCCGTCAACCACCACAACCATCTGTCCGCCTTCATCGTCATAGGTTGTGGTGAGGGAGTCAAATTCGAAACCACGAACATTCACCTCAAACCCGGCAAGCTCATAGAGCCCGGCCAAAGACGGCACGGCGCGCACGACATTTTCACGAAACAGGACTGCGACCACGCAGATCGAAACGGATGCGGCGAGGATCATGGTGCCAATCGAGAGGCGGACACCGCCAAGACCGATTGCAAACGCTGGCGTTCCAGAGGCCTTCTTTTTCCCCTTACCGCCCGGCTTGCGCCGTCTTCGTCGCTCCGCTGCCTCCTCGATTGAAAGAGCCGGCTCCTTGATTTGCGACAGGCTCGCTTCAATGGTCTGGTGTGCTGCGTCCTGAGACGGAGCAGATTCTGGAGCTTCAAACGTCACGTGGTCAACCGGGCTTTGAAGAGCCGGGTCATCTCCAGCCCGGGGTTCAGGAGCCGGGAGCGTTCGGTCCGCAACTTCGACCACATCTGCCGTTGCATGCCATGTCGATTTGCAGGCAACACAACGCACCTTGCGCCCGGAGGGCCCAAGGGAGTCCGCGGCAACGTCATAGGTTGCCGAACACTGGGGACAGGTGATGAGTGCCATCGAATCGCATTGACGCTGGTAAAGGTGTGATGACCCTAGTCGACCGACCGTTAACGGTTCGGAAACCACGAGTGAGAGCGCAGTGATCCGCTTTGAGAACGTCGGCGTCCGCTATGGCCTTGGGCCGGAGGTGCTGAATGACGTGAGCTTCGAAATCGAAGCCTCGTCGTTCCAGTACCTGACCGGCCCGTCAGGCGCTGGCAAAACGACCCTGATGCGGCTGATGTTTCTTGGCCTGAAACCCTCGCGCGGGCAGCTCACCGTGTTCAACCAGAATGCCGCCACCCTGACCGGCGTACCCCTCGCTGCAGCGCGTCGGCGCATTGGCGTGGTCTTCCAGGACTTTCGCCTGCTCGACCACATGACGACTTATGAGAATGTCGGGCTTCCGCTGAGGGTTCTGGGCAAGGATGAGGCGAGCTACCGCGCCGATGTCGTGGAACTCCTCGAATGGGTTGGGCTGGGGAACCGGCTCGATGCCTATCCCCCGGTTCTTTCAGGCGGGGAAAAGCAGCGCGCGGCCATCGCACGGGCCATCATCGCAAAGCCCGATATTCTGCTCGCCGATGAGCCGACCGGAAATGTCGACCCTGCCCTTGGCAATCGTCTGATCCGGCTGTTTTTCGAACTGAACCGCCTTGGAACGGCGGTCGTTCTGGCGACACACGATTATCATCTGATCGAAACCTTTCCTGCGCGCCGCCTCGTGATCGATGCGGGCGAAGTGCTGGACTACGATTGATGAGCGAGGAAGAGACAGCCCCCAGGCTTCAGCTGCGGCCGCCCCAGCAGCCCCGAACGTCTGGCCCGATTGTGCCACCAGGCTCAATCGCCGGACGCGCGCTTGTGGCCGTGATCTCGATCATGACGTTCCTGGCCTGTCTCGCGGTGGGCGCTGTCGTTCTGGTCAGCGATACGGCCCGCGAGTGGCAGCGCGATGTCGGACGCGAAGTCACGGTTCAGGTCCGGCCCATTGATGGTGTTGATCTCGACCGTGAGCTTGCCCGTGCAAGCGATATCCTGCGCGCAACCGCGGGGATTGCGGTTGTGCGCGTTCTCTCCCGCGCCGACAATGAGCGCCTGCTCGCGCCCTGGCTTGGTCAGGGCCTGCCGCTTGATGCCCTGCCCATTCCCCGCCTGATCGTGCTTGAGCTTGATCAACGAACATCTGCCGATCTGGGTGCGCTGCGTGTGCGTCTGACGCAGGAGGTCCGGGGCGCAAGCCTTGATGATCACAGGCAGTGGCGCGATCGCCTCGCACTCGTCTCAAGGTCGGTTGTTGCCCTGGGTGTGGTCATCCTGATCCTCGTGATGACGGCCACGGCACTGTCGGTGGTTTTCGCCACACGCGGTGCCATGGCCTCGAACCGCGACATTGTGGATGTGCTGCACTTTGTGGGAGCGGAAGACAGCTTCATTGCCCGGGAGTTCCAGCACCGTTTTCTTGTGCTCGGTCTTGAAGGCGGCATCTACGGTGGCCTGGCCGCCCTTCTCGCCTTCCTGTCCGCTTCCGGCGCTATCCGATTCCTGTATGGCCAGGCGGGCGAGCAGCAGCTAGCCATGCTATTTGGGTCGTTTGCCATCGGATGGACAGGATTGGCAGGGATTGTCTTGACGGTCTGTGCGGTTGCGGCAGTGACAGCGGTAACGTCCCGCTGGACCGTCCGCCGTTACCTCGCGGCGTAATCCTCACAGGAATTAAGGAGGTCGCATGCGTCTCGTTCGCCTTGTGAAGATGCTGACACTTGCAAGCCTCGGGCTCCTGATTCTTGCCTTTTGCGCAGGCTTTGTCTGGTTCTCGCTGTCGGTCCCGCGCAGCTCTGAACGTCCGGCGACGGCTGATGTGGATGCGATTGTGGTGCTGACAGGCGGGTCCAATCGGGTCGAGGAAGCGCTCAGGCTGTTTGCGGCCGGAAATGGTCGGCGGCTGCTCATTTCAGGCGTGAACCCCACGACACAACGCATGGACATCCTGCGCCTGCAGGGCGAGCCGTCGCCCCGGTTGACATGCTGCGTTGATCTTGGACGAACCGCCCAGGACACCATCGGAAATGCCGAGGAAACCGCCTCCTGGGTGCGCAGCAACGACTTTACTTCGCTGATGGTCGTAACTTCGGGATATCACATGCCGCGCGCCCTTGCGGAGATCAGACATCTGTTGCCTGAGACACGTCTTATCCCGTATCCCGTAGCGAGCGCACATCTGGCCGCCGAGGATCCCTTCGGCGATCTCGCGACGTTCCAGATCGTGGCCGGGGAATACGTCAAGCACGTCGTCGGCATCATACGCCGGTTGGCGGCGAGCCGACCCTGACAACTCGGTGAGGCTAAGACGACATGCGCGCTTTGAGGGCTCTGGCCCATAACATCCTGTTTTACGGCGTTTTGATCTTCCACATGATCATTTTTATCTGGAGTTTTTTGATATCGCGCGACTTTGTCATGGCGCTGGCCAAGTACACCACGGGCCTGCAACTGTGGGTTCAGCGCCTGTTTGGAATGAAGGTCGAGTTCCGCGGCCTTGAGAACATCCCGCCGGGAGGCGCCATTCTGGCCGTCAAGCACCAGTCCATGTGGGAGACGATGATGTTGTTGCACATCGTCCCGGACCCGATTTTCATCTACAAGAAGGAACTGGACAAGCTTCCCTTGTTTGGAGCCTACCTGCGCAAGATTGACTTCGTTTCGATTGATCGCGCGCGGGGCAGCGAGGCACTCAAGCACATGTCTGCCCAGGCGAAGGTGGCCTTGGACAAAGGCCGTCGGCTGATCATTTTCCCTGAGGGCACGCGCCGCGCGCCGGGCGCTGAGCCACGCTACAAGTTCGGCATTGCAGCCACCTATGACGCGGTCGACCATCCGGTCGTGCCCGTCGTTTTGAATTCAGGCGTGTTCTGGTCAAACCTGTTCTGGCGCGGCGACTACGGTACCATTGTCGCCGAGTTCTTGCCGCCAATCCCTGCCGGCCTCGAACGGCAAGCGTTTTTCGAGCGTCTCGAGGGCGAAATGGAAGCCGCTTCGGACCGGCTTCTGATCGAGACTTCAAAGCAGCCGAACTGCCCGCGACTTGGAGCGGAAGCTCAGGCACGGCTGAAAGCGCTTGGGGTCTAGCCTAGAGCATGTTGCGCAAAAGTGGAAGCCGGTTTTGCGGAATAACATGCGATAAATCAAAGACTTAGAGCGCCTTTTGATCCCATCAAAAAGGCGCTCTAACGTCAAGCCCGCATCGACTCGCGACCGCCGCCGCGCCCACGCAAGGCCGGAATCGCGAGCGCGATCAGCACGAAGACAGCGGTGGCCAACTTGAGATCAGACGGGTGCAGGCCCAGCGCAAGACCAAGCGAGATCACCTGATAGTAGACGATCGCACCGACAACCGGCCCTATCAGGATGCGAAGAAGGCCTTCACGCCCCAGCAGCGTCTCACCAATGACCATGGCCGCGAGGCCGGTGATCAGGACGCCAAACCCCATGCCGATATCAGCAAAACCCTGACGCTGAACCAAAAGGGCGCCGGCAAGGGCGGCAAGCGCGTTGGCAAGCGCGAGGCCGACGATGGTCCAGGTGAAGACGGAAATGCCCAGGGCCGGCGCAAGGGTTGGGTTTGCACCAACGGCCCGGAGCGCAACACCCTTTTCGGTCGTCAGGAACCACCACAATCCAGCAATCGCCAGAGCCATGAGACCACCGAAAACCGCGAGCTTGCCGACATCGGAGGTCAACAGCCGTGGATCGATCAGCGAAAACACGCTGTCGACTGTGAACAAGGTGACATTGGCCGAACCCAGAATGCGTAGATTGACGCTGTACAGGGCCGTCATCACGAGCAGCCCGGCAAGAAGCGTATTGATCCGGAACCAGAGGTGGATCAGGGCGGTTGAGGCACCAGCCAGCCCACCGATGATCACAGCAAGAAGGGTCGCCGCAAACGGGTTCATCCCGGACAGGATCAGGGCTGCGCACGCAGCGCCGCCCAGCGGGAACGCTCCCTCGCATGTCAGGTCGGGAAAGGACAGCAGACGGAACGGCAGAAGGATCGCCAATGCCACGTAGGCATAGACAAGACTGGTCGCGAGCGTGATCGGGATCAGGTTTACGAAGGCATCGAACGGATTCACGCGCGCGCTCCCAGCAGGATCTTGTCATCGGCGGTTTCAAAGCGCGCGATCAGATCTTCGACGCTTGATCTTGCCTTGGCATCAGGACCGAGTGTGAGCTTGACCCGTCCGGCCTCCATCATCACGAGATGGCTCCCGACCTCGAGCGCCTGACGCATGTTGTGTGTGACCATCAGTGCCGTGAGGTTATGCTCGGCGATGGCGCGGACAGTATGCTCGAGCACAATTGCCGCCGTACGTGGATCAAGTGCTGCCGTATGCTCGTCGAGCAACAGAACCCTCGGCGGATTCAGCACAGCCATGGCAAGCGCCAGCGACTGGCGCTGCCCACCGGACAAGAGCTCGACCTTGTCAGACAGCCTGTTCTCAAGGCCAAGACCAAAGCGCGCCAGCGCATCGCGCCAACGCTCCCGGCGGCCTGCGGTCAATGCGCGTCCAAATCCGGGCTTGCGATTGCGCAGGTCGGCGAGGAGCAGATTTTCCTCAACCGTCATGGGCGCGGCGGTGCCCGCCATTGGATCCTGAAACACGCGCGCAATCAGGCGGGCGCGTTTCTCGGTCGGCTCGCGGGTCACATTCTTTCCGTCGATCGTGACCTTGCCCTCATCAAGCATCACGGCGCCGGCAATCGCACCAAGCAAGGTCGATTTGCCGGCCCCGTTCGACCCGATGACCACGACAAAGTCGCCGGGCGCCACCTTGAGATCGATGCCATCGAGCGCCGCGCGCGCGTCAGGCGTACCCTTGTTGAAGACCTTGCGCGCTGCCTCGACGAGGATCATCTCCGCTCAATCCGGAACGAAGCAGTTGCAGCCGCGCAGCGCTTCCGGCACCTGACGCCCGAGAAGCTCAAGGCCCTTGGGCGAGACAAAACTGTCGAAATCGGCGGTTTCGGGAACATAGATCGGAATGTCGCTCGGCTTCTCCCCCCTGAGGATCCGCGCGGCGATCTCGCCTGCCTTCTCACCGTTCTTGCGATAGCTGATGGCATGGAAGCCCACGAGCTGATGGCGCAGGTTGGCGTTGTAGATCGTGTTGACGGTCGGGATCCTGAGCTGGTTCGTAACCTGAGCCACCACGGGCATAGCCGTCTGGATGATATTGGACTGGATCAACAGGATGGCATCGACCCGCCCGCGGAGTGTTGTGATCCTCACGGGGATATCGCCCTGCTGGTCGACACCCACCGTGACCAATTCAAGACCGGCCTTGGCGGACGCACGTGTCAGCAGGTCAATGTTTGTCTTGTCGTTGTCCTCACCCGGATTGAAAAGCGTCCCGATCCGACGAACGTCCGGCAGCAGACGACGCAGAAAGCCAATCGAGGCATCAAAATCCGGCATCATGGACGCGCCGGTGTGCGTTTCGCTGCCGCGCGCGAAGCTTGGCACGATGCTGGCCACAACCGGATCAACGACGGCTGCGAAGACGATCGGGATCGACTTGTCTGTGATGCCGCGAATGGATGCCTGGGCAACGCCTGTCGTCATTGCCAGAATGAGCGCAGGGCGCTTGGCCTGGGTCTGGGTCAGCAGTTGCGGGATCAGCGAGCGATCGAAATTGACGTGGGCATAGTCAAAGCGCACATCGCGCCCTTCAACGAAGCCGGCTTTGACAACGGCCGCCTGAAAGCCCTCGACCGTTTCGCGCAAGACCGGGTGTTCGCCAAAGTTGGCGATGGCTATGAGACGCGGCCCTGACTGTGCGGCGGCCGGCCAGACGCTCGTTGCAAGTCCTGCGCCCGCAAGCGCTCCGAGTGATCGACGTGTCAGCATTTGAACTCCCCCATGTTGATCGCTCGTTCAGTTCCAGACACGGCGGGCGATCCGCGCCATGTTGGCTCGAAGAAGCCCGGCGATGGCTGCATCGCCAAGGCCGCGCGCCAGAAGCAGATCCACAACCGGACCGATCTGCTCAGGCTCAAGTGATCCCCAGGGCGGTGCCGGATATCCCTGCGCGCGCATCTGCGGGTTTGACCTGAACATGTGTTGCATGAACGGGTCATAGAAATTCCAGTCCATGCCCAGCGCAATGGCTTCAGGCCCGACAATGTCGTGAGCGGCCATGATGTGGTCGACATAGTCTGCAACCGTTGTCCGGTTCTCGGCATTGAGCATGAAGGACAGGGAGTTGATCCCGATGACGCCCCCGGCGTCGGCGCAAGCGCGCATCAAGCCCTTGCCGACATTGCGGACATGTCGAAAGGCCGTTTTCGGATTCGAGTGCGAGATGACGCAAGGGTCGACCGACGCTTCGATAGCCTCGCGCGCCGTGGTTCTGCCGACATGGCTCAGATCAATGATCATGCCGACGCGGTTCATTTCTGCGACAAACCTGCGGCCAAGACCCGAAAGCCCGGCGTCAGATGGTTCCTGGCAGCCATCCCCCAGCGCGTTGCGCCCGTTGTACGCCAGAATGGCGATGCCAACGCCGAGCTGGCGCCAGACGTCGATCATTCCGGGATCGCCACCGAAGGGGCCTGCTCCCTGGAAGTGGAAAACACAGGCCATCGCGCCTGCTTTATGCGCGGCTTCCACGTCTGCCCACGTCAGCGCAATTCGCACGATATCGGAGCGATCCTGCAGCGCGCGACGAACGCCCCCGAGATAGCGCATGGTCTGCTCAAGACCATTCCATTCCGCTGCAAGCGTCAAAGACAGAATGCCAAAACCGGCCTTGTGATACCGATCGAGAACACCCTGGGTGTATGGCATGCACTCGCTCGACCAGCCCAGCGCCCCCTCCCACGGGGGATTGAGCGCAAGAAGTTCGATTGCGCTGGTCAAAGGGCGCGGGTGCGGTGCGGTATCGCGGTGCTGTTCTGCCATTGTCCGGACATAACCTGTCACGGCATGTGTCTTTTGCCTAGACGTCGGACTCTGCATTCTGCAAATCGCCGGTTCTTGGCAGTCCGACATTTGATTGCATTCGCAACCGTTCCGGACATCAACCATTTTGGAACATTACAAAAAAAATACTTGCACGAGTCGACACTTCGACGTATCCGCACATCACCCAATTCTGCACGTGCCTGTGGCCTCGTGCTGATCGGTGGGCATCCGGACAAGAGGCCGGACAGCCGCCCGAAGTGAACGGGAACCGGTGGAACCGGTGCCTGCGGTCCAAAAGACCGAACTTCGAACCACGATCAGCAGCCGGAATAGACCGGTGAACCCCGTCCTCCGCGGGGGACGAGGCTTGAAGCAACGACGGAGCGGGTTTTTTCGGTTCCGGGTTCCAAATTCGGCCACCGAGGGGACTTGTCCATCTTTGCCGGGCGTGCGGTCGGGTTTCCCGTCCAATCCAAGGCAGCAACTTGCGGGATCAGCGCGAGCTGGTCCGGGTATCGACACCGCCGACCTTTACGCGTCCAAAGCGTAGGGGCCGAACGCGTCGCTACCACCGGGTTCACCTTCTAGAGACGGGAGAGATCGATGACCGATCGCATCCGACGCCACCTCGAGTCGACTGTGTATGACGGGCCCGTAATGGTGCTCGACCTTGAGCGTGTGCGCGATAACTACATGGCCTTTGCAAAGGCATTGCCGGACACGCGCGTGTTCTATGCCGTGAAGGCAAACCCGGATCCGGGCGTGCTGAACCTGCTTGCTGAGCTTGGTTCATCGTTTGACACGGCTTCCGTCGTCGAGATCGATATGGCGCTCGCCACTGGCGTTTCGCCGGATCGTGTCTCGTTCGGCAATACGATCAAGAAGGAGCGCGATATCGCGACGGCTTTTGCCCGCGGCATCCGCTTGTTCGCGGTCGATTGCGAAGCCGAGGTCGAGAAGATCGCCCGTGCAGCGCCCGGTTCGCGCGTGTTCTGCCGCATTCTCTGCGACGGAGCCGGCGCCGAGTGGCCGCTGTCGCGCAAGTTCGGCTGCGTGCCGGAAATGGCGGTTGATGTGCTCGAGCATGCGCATCGTCTGGGTCTGCATGCCTATGGCGTGTCGTTCCATGTCGGTTCGCAGCAGGCAGACACGTCGATGTGGAGCGGTGCTTTGGCTGCTTCGGCGAAGATTTTCGCCGAGTGCGCCGAGCGTGGTTTCCAGCTTTCCATGGTCAACATGGGCGGCGGATTCCCGACCCGCTATCTCAAGGACGTGCCTGCGGTTGGTCAGTATGGTTCGGCCATCTTCGAGGCGCTTCGCGAGCATTTCGGCAACCAGATCCCCGAGACAATCGTGGAGCCTGGTCGCGGCATGGTTGGTGACGCCGGCGTGATTCAGTCCGAAGTCATCCTGGTGTCGAAGAAGACCCAGGCTGAGGATGAAATCCGTTGGGTCTATCTCGATATCGGCAAGTTCGGCGGTCTCGCCGAGACAATGGATGAGGCGATCCGCTACCCGATCCGCACACCGCGGGACGGCGACCGGATGACCCCGTGCATTATTGCCGGCCCGACCTGCGACTCGGTCGACGTGTTGTACGAGAAGGTGCCGTATGCTCTGCCCGTCTCGCTCTCGATTGGCGACATGGTGCTGATTGAAGGCACGGGCGCATACACCACGACCTACTCGGCCGTGGCGTTCAACGGCTTCCCGCCGCTGCGCCAGATCGTGATCTGAACCGGACTGCGGCTGGAACACTGGCCGCTGTCTGCCCCACGCTGATTTAAGCGTGAAGGCCGCCCGAACCCCGGGCGGGACGGAACCCTGCCCGTCGAGCTGCGTCCGGTCTTGCCGGACGTTCCCGCAACCTCCTGATCGTTGGGAGGCTTCGATGCTCGCTGCCTTGACTGCATCCAATCCCGTTTTGTCCCAGGCCACCGAGGCCGATGCTCCAGCCATCGAGCGTCTGCTCGATCTGTCCTTTGGCAAGGGGCGTCACCGCAAGACGGCACAGCGGCTGCGCGATGAGCGCGCCCCTGCGCCTGGCCTGGCGTTTGTCCTGAAGCAGGACGGCGTCCTGATCGGCACGCTCACCTTCTGGGAGGTCGATGCCGGAGGCGCACCTGCGCTGCTGCTCGGGCCAATCGCAATCGATCCAGCCTATCGCTCGGAAGGGCTCGGCGGCTTCATGATCCGTCGCGGCCTTGCCGAAGCCGCATGGCTTGGTCATGGCGCCGTCATCCTTGTTGGCGATGAGCCCTATTATCGGCGTTTCGGGTTCACGCGCCGCCCGGTTGAACAGTTGACCTTGCCGGGCCCGGTTGATCTCGACCGGTTTCTTGGATTGGAACTGGTCGATGGTGCGCTCGACATGGCAGCAGGTGGTGTGACGCCGGCTGCCCGCCAGGTCGAGCGCAGGCGCCGCGCGGCCTGATCAAGACGGTCGGGTCCGCTTGACCCGACCTATCTCGAAAGCCGTGCAGACAGCGCCTGATTTAGCTCGCGCCATGCGCTGCAAGCCCCACAAAGACCGGCCAGCGTGTCGAGGTTCACTCGCGCGCTGGCCACATCACCCGTTTCGAGGAACCATTGCCCTTGGTACGACAGGCTGGCGAGGTGATGACGGTCAAGCGCGAGCGCGGCATCATAGAAACGCTTAGAGGCGTCCATCACACCGAGCTTTCGATACACAAACCCGATTTGGCCGGCCACATCTGCGCTTTGGGGCTCAGCCTGGCGCAGGCGATGCAACAGCGCCAGAGCCTCGCGGAACCGGCCTTGCGACACATCAAAATTGGCCTGACGCCAGTCCGGGTTGGAGTCGAGCGTCTCGCTCTCCGGACCAACCGCGTGGCAAAGCGACGGGACGATGGCAAGCCAAAGGGCAAAGAGGATGGCACGCATGTTCAGCATCGTGCCCTCCTTGTGCGACATGCTCAAGACGGCTCGACCGCCCTTTTCATGTAGCGGACGGTCTTGCCGCTGATCGGGTTCAAGACAACGTCGATCGGCTGAAATCCAAGAGCCGCGTGAAACGCGTCTGAAGCCGGATTGGGCGGGTCCACATTCACCTCAAGGCCGACAAACGGAAGCCCTGCTCCACGCGCATCGGCGAATACACGCTCGTAAAGCGCCCGCCCAACGCCCTTGCCGCGCGCCTCTGCGCGCACGACGACACGATCAAGATACGAGAAACGCTGGTAGCGCTCACTGAACCAGCGATAGTTGAAACTATCATAGGGCTGGCCTGGACCAATGATGATGACAAATCCGGCGCGGTCCGGTGCCCAGAGCGCGAGCCGTGACCAGCTCAGAAGGGCGCGGAACCGCTCGGGCGTGCTGGCCCCAACCTCTTCATCATGGGCATTGTTCAGCGCAAGGGCGTCGTCGAAGGAGGCATCGTCAATCGGTTCAAAGCTCATGGCGGGCCCATATCAGGCCCGTCAACGGGCTGCCAGCAACTTTTCAGAAGCTGCCATCCGGCTTTGGCTTGCCATCTTAAGGGCGCTCGCCACCCCATCGATTGATAGGATTGAGTTCATGTGTGACATCGAAGACTGATAGCCCCGACCTTGGTCGCAGTGGGGGACACACCGCTCATATGGCGAGCGGGCTCTTTCACCAGGCGCGTTTGCGGTCCATATAGTGAACATGCCAACATCCCCTTCGAAACCGATGCGCACGCCAAAGTCCAAGGCCTCGAAGGAGGGCATGGCTCCCCTTGATCCGGCCCTGGCAGGGGTTTTGAACCCCGGCCTGTTGAGCGGCACGGCCTACGCGCCAGGCTCGGGCATATCGGAGGCGCCGCAAGCAGCGTTCGATACATCCGCTGCGGTTGCAGCCACATCGAATGAGCTCGACCGACTTCTGAAGCAGGGCAAGGCTGACTTCTTTCCGGACGAACTCTGGGTGCCGCACCGCCCGCCTCGCCCCGACAAGAGTGAAGGCGGCATCGCTTTTGATCTGATCTCGGATTTTGAGCCCAAGGGCGATCAGCCAGCAGCTATTGCGGAGCTCGTCGAAGGGGTCCTGCGCGAAGACCGCGATCAGGTGCTTCTGGGTGTGACCGGTTCCGGCAAGACCTTTACCGTAGCCCATGTCATTGCCCGCACCGGGCGCCCCGCGCTTGTGCTTGCACCGAACAAGACGCTCGCAGCGCAGCTCTATGGCGAGTTCAAGAGCTTCTTTCCAAACAACGCCGTCGAGTACTTTGTCAGCTACTACGACTATTACCAGCCCGAGGCCTATGTCGCGCGCTCGGACACCTACATCGAGAAGGAATCCTCGATCAACGAACAGATCGACCGCATGCGCCATGCCGCAACCCGCGCTCTGCTGGAGCGCGACGACGTCATCATTGTCGCTTCGGTCTCGTGCATCTACGGCATTGGTTCGGTCGAGACCTACTCGACCATGACGTTTTCGGTGAAGCTCGGCGAGCGCATTTCACAGCGCCAGCTGATCGCAGATCTCGTCGCGCTTCAGTACAAGCGCACGCAAATGGACTTTGCGCGCGGCCAGTTCCGGGTCCGAGGGGATACGATCGAGCTGTTTCCGGCGCACCTTGAAGACCGGGCCTGGCGGATCTCGCTGTTTGGCGACGAGATCGAGGCCATCCACGAGTTTGACCCGCTGACCGGCCACAAGACCAACGAACTGAAGTTCGTGAAGGTCTATGCCAACTCGCACTATGTGACGCCGCGACCGACGCTTCAGCAGGCCATGTCATCGATCAAGTTCGAGCTGAAGGAACGGTTGGCGCAGCTCCATGATCAAGGGCGTTTGCTCGAGGCCCAGCGGCTCGAGCAGCGCACGCAGTTCGACCTCGAAATGCTGGAGGCGACCGGGTCCTGCCCGGGAATCGAAAACTATTCGCGCTACATTACCGGGCGCAAACCGGGCGAGCCGCCGCCCACCCTGTTTGAATATCTCCCCGACAATGCGCTCGTCTTTGTCGATGAGAGCCACGTCACGGTGCCTCAGATCGGCGGCATGTTCCGGGGCGACTTCAGGCGCAAGGCAACGCTGGCCGAATATGGCTTCCGCTTGCCATCCTGCATGGACAACCGTCCCCTTCGCTTCGAAGAATGGAACGCCATGAGGCCGCCAACCGTGCATGTCTCGGCCACGCCCGGAAAGTGGGAGATCGAGCAGGCTGGCGGTGTGTTCGTTGAGCAGGTCATTCGCCCGACCGGCCTGATCGATCCCGTTTGCGAAATCCGCCCCGCCAAACATCAGGTCGACGACCTGCTCGGTGAGGTGAAGGCCGTGGCAGCGCAAGGCTACCGTACTCTGGTCACAACGTTGACCAAGCGCATGGCCGAAGACCTGACGGAGTATATGCACGAGGCGGGCGTGCGCGTGCGCTACATGCACTCGGACATCGACACGATCGAGCGCATTGAGATCCTACGTGATCTCAGGCTCGGCGCGTTTGACGTTTTGATCGGGATCAACCTGCTCCGCGAAGGCCTGGACATCCCGGAATGCGCCCTGGTGGCCATTCTCGATGCTGACAAGGAGGGGTTCCTGCGCTCGGAAACGTCACTTGTGCAGACAATTGGCCGCGCCGCACGCAACATTGAAGGTCGCGTGATCCTCTATGCCGACCAGATGACCGGCTCAATGGAGCGCGCGCTTGCCGAAACCACCCGCAGGCGCGAACGGCAGATGGCCTACAATGTTGCCCACGGCATTACGCCGGAGAGCGTGAAGAAGGGTATTGGCGATATCCTGTCGTCTGTCTACGAGCGCGATCATGTCCGTGCGGATGCCGGCTTTGCAGAAGACGGGGCCACTGTTGGCCACAATCTTGAGGCGCATCTTGCAGCCCTCGAGAAAGAGATGCGCGCGGCTGCGGCCAATCTGGAGTTCGAGAAGGCCGCCCGCATGCGCGATGAGATCAAGCGTCTGAAGGCAACGGAACTTGCCCTCATGAACGACCCCATGGCACGCCAGTCTGAGGTTGAGGCTGCCGTCTCCGGCCATGATCGGTCGCATTTCGGCAAACCCGGCAAAGGCGCAGCCCAGACGCTGCCTTCGGGCAAGGCCAGACCGAATGACGCCGAGATTGGCCTTGGCTCGGACCG
>JAIYEB010000280.1 GCA_027487195.1 Hyphomicrobiales bacterium
CCGGGATTTCGCCGTCCGACCGGCTCTGGCCCCTGGCCCTCAACAAGCACATCGACAACAATCCCGAACTCGCGATGCGGCGCCACCACCTCCTCAATCAGCTGCGTCAGGGGCAGCGCATCAAAGTGTGCATCCCCCGCCTCGCCAATCGATGTCAGCTTCGACAGGATCGTCCGGCAGCGCTGCACCTGCTCGCGCAAAAGCTTCAGGTCTTCGGCATGGGGGCTGTTGGGGCCGATCTCATTCTGCAGTTCCTTTGCCACGAGCGCGATGGTGCCCAATGGCGTACCAAGCTCATGGGCTGCAGCCGCCGCCATGCCGTCCAGAGCCGAGAGATGCTGTTCGCGCTGGAGGATCAGCTCGGTCGCAGTCAGCGCGTCCGAGATCTGTCGCGCCTCTTCCGCAACGCGGAATGCGTAGATGGACATGAACGCCATGGACGCCAGCAACGCTGTCCAGATCCCCATCACGTAGAGTGGCGGCAGGCTCAGAGGATCTGAACTGAACCATGGCATGGGCTCATGAAAGAAAACCAGCGCCGCAGCCACAAGCAGCACGACAACTCCGAGTTGCAGCGTATGCATCGGTTTGAGGCTGACCGCCGAGACCATGACGGGAACAAGCAGCAGGAACGCGAACGGGTTCTGCAGACCACCCGTCAGAAACAGCAGAACGCCGAGCTGGGCGATATCGAAGGTGAGATATCCAAACGTTTCGGTTTCCCGCAGTCGCTTCGATGCGGGATAGCGCGTTGTGAGGAAGATGTTGAGCCAGACCGATGTCGAGACGACAATCAGGCAGGCGATCAGCGGCAAATCAAACCCAAGGCCGAAAGAGACCCCGAGGAGCGCGAGGAGCTGGCCCGAGACGGCAAGCCATCTCAGGCGGATAAGTGTGTTCAGCGACAGGCGCTGCGCATCGCCGCGCGGCTTCAGAAACGAGAACTCCATGCACCTGTTCTAGGGGGCTTGGGCCTGCGAGACCAGTGCGATGCAATGTCCCGGAACAGATCAGGCCTTCCCGTCGAGCCAGGCCTGCAGCAACGTGTGGGCAATCGCAATCCGCGGAGGAAAGAAAATGCCTTCCGGGTGCGTGCCTGCGCGCATCATCGCCACCTCGTCGCGCGTGAACCAGCGCGCATCCGCCAGCTCGTCATCCTGGATCGTAATTGTCTCATCAAGCGCTTCGGCCATGCAGCCGATCATGAGCTGGCTGAACGGCATCGGCCAGGGCTGCGAGGCATAGTAGCGCACAGCGCCGGCCTTGAGCCCGACCTCCTCAAGCGTCTCGCGCCGCACAGCATCCTCGAACGTCTCCCCGGCCTCAACGAAGCCGGCCAGACAGGAATACATCTGCGGCGCAAACTGCGGCTTTCGTCCGAGGACGCATTTGTCGCCGCGATGGATCAGCATGATCACCACGGGGTCTGTGCGCGGAAAGTGGGTGGCCCCGCACGCCGGGCAATCCCGGCGCCAGCCTGCATTGTTGATGTCCGTCGCATGCCCGCAACGTGCACAGAACCCATGGCGCGCGTGCCAGTCGAGCATGCTCTTGGCCTCGCCAAGGATTGCAGCAACCTCGGGCGAGACGAGTTTTTGAACAGCGATCGATCTCAGATCGATGACCAGATGGCCACGTTCTTTCAGGATCTCCGGATCAATCCCTGTCGATCCGCCGAAAACGGCGCGCTCGTCCATGCCGAGGAAGACCGGCGCATCAGCGCCAATCGCTTCTGCCTCGGCCCGCGTCAAAAGTGCGCGCGGCGGCTCGCCCGCAACAAGAACGATCTTCTCTGCCGACATGACGACCCGGTCGGCGGCATCGAGAAGCTTGTCGAGAGCTGCGCGGTCGTCCCTGAGATCGGCGCGTCGATCGAGGGGGTTCGACGCAAAACCTGTTGCCGCACTCGGCTCGGACTTCATGCTCACAGGCTTTCAAGCCCCATGGCCGCGCTGAGCTTGTCGGACAGCATGCCCTGCATGTGCGGGGGAAACGGCACGGCTGTCCCGACGCCAAAGACCGGCGCGGGCCAGGCTTCGTCTGAAACGAACCGCGCAATGACATGGATATGCAATTGCTTCACACGGTTTCCAAGCGCTGCGACATTGAGCTTGTCCGGGCTGAAGGCTGATTTCAGCGCCTCCGACGCGGTTGCGATTTCCTCGATCAGAACCGCGCGTTCAGGGGCTGAAAGGTCGATCAACTCCTGCAGGCCAGGCTTTTCCGGCACGAGAATGAGCCAGGGAAAGCGCATGTCGTTCATCAGCAGCACGCGGCACAGGCCCATCCGCCCGAGCGAAAGCGTGTCGGCCTCAAGGGTGGCGTCGAGTGTGAAGGTCTGATCTCTCATGGCCCGTCCGTATCGACGTGTCACATCGAGCCGTCAACAGGTTCAGCGTGATCAGCGAAAGGCCCAGACGCTGGCGCGCTTCAACTCGGCATCTTCAAGCTCGCGCGTCACCGGGATGTCATAGCTTGCAAGCGACACGAGTTGCTCACGCGGCAGATAGGTGCGGCCGGGATCGCCGATCAGCACAGTCTTGCCGGCATCCCTGAGGCGCAGGAGCCACGAAAACACACGGCCACTGAGATCCCGCTCATAGGCGATATCGCCGGCAAGGATCAGGTCAGCCTCTGGAACGCTGTCGATTTGATCAAGCGACGTGACAGACAGGCGAACACCGTTGGCCGTGGCGTTCAGCAACGTTGCCTCTGCGGCGAACGGGTCAATGTCGGCGCACAGGGCCGAGCGCGCGCCGGCCTTCAGCGCTGCAATCGCAACCAGCCCGGAACCGGAGGCGAAATCGAGCACGTCCCTGCCGCGGACAATCCCAGGATTATCGAGAATGTAGCGCGATAGCGCCTGTCCGCCCGCCCAGGCGAAGGCCCAGAACGGTGGCGGCAGGCCGACCTGCGAAAGCTCTTCCTCAGTCCGCTGCCATAGGGGAATTGATTCCTGCGCAAGATGAAGGCTGATCTCGGGACAGAAGGCCACCGGCATCAGCACAGTTTCGGCGCGGATAAAGGCCGCGCGATCCTCGATCACGCTGCAACGCCGC
>JAIYEB010000220.1 GCA_027487195.1 Hyphomicrobiales bacterium
TAGTGCATGCCAGCCTCCGCCAAAACACGGCGTGGCGTGTTCACGACATTGGGCGCATGGAGCGCCACAGCCTGAAACAGCGCGCGGTCGGCATTGGACAGGCGCAGGCGATCTGCAATGCGATCTCCATCCTCGGTGATCCGCACACTCAGAGCAGCCAGACGCGTTGCGCGGCTGGCCTCTCGTGACTGGCCATGAAGCCGCGAGAACAGACCAAGCCGAGGTACATCAAGCGCATCAATCAAGAGACCGGTTTCCGAGGCAAGCGCGAGCGCTTCAGGGGCTTCAGCCTCCATGACGATGCGGCCCAGCTCGCTCGCAACCCGTTCGGGCGAGACACTGCCCATGTCGCGTCGCGCCGCCGCAATGGCTGAAATCGCACGCGGCTCGTGCTTTGCAGCGCCGAAGCGCGCGAGAAATCGAAAATAGCGCCACGCTCTCAGCCGGTCCTCAGCAATCCTTTGAGACGGATCGCCAATAAAGCGCACACGCCTTTGCGTGATGTCCGGCAATCCGCCCACGGGGTCGTGGATGACGCCACGCCGATCAGCGGACAGAGCGTTGATGGTGAAGTCGCGTCGTTCGGCGTCCTCTGTCCAGTCCGTTCCGAAAGCCACAACAGCGTGGCGACCATCTGTTGAAAGATCGCGCCGGAGTGTGGTTACTTCGATCGAGCTGCCGGAGCCCGTTACGGTCACCGTGCCATGGGCAATGCCGGTTGGAATGGCCCGCAGCCCTGCAGCAGTGACGATACGCGTTGTCTCATTGGGGTGGGCTGTCGTTGCGATATCAATGTCATGAACCGGCCGGCTCATCAGCGCATCGCGCACCGCGCCGCCTATGACGCGCGCTTCGAACCCGGCCTCCTCCAGGGCTGACAGGATCTGGCCGCATAACCCCTGACCAAAGATCTTGGGATCAGGCAGCTGCAAGGCACTATCTCCGTGGAGCGATCGTTTGCTGCGCCTCGTCATTGCGTCCGCTGAGTTGCAGGCCTGAGTAGGATCCGGCAAGCACGAACATAACGACCGCAATCACAAGCCCAGCCGCGCCCAGCGAGACAAGTCCACGTGTCGTCCAATGGGAAGGGTCTGCAGGGTTGCGGTTTGTGAGCCAGAGATAGACCGCGAACAACACAAAAGGCAGAAAAAACAGCAGTATAGGGACGATGTAGCGCGCCATGGAGCCTCAGCTTTCGTACAAGGTTTCGTAGAGACTGCGCAGGATTCCGGCCGTGACACCCCAGATTCGCCGCTCGCGATAGGGCATGACGTAATATCGCCGTCTTTCCCCGCGCCACTCGCCGGTATGTTGCTCATGGTGGCGCGGATCCATCAGGAAAGCGAGCGGAACCTCAAAGATCTCGGTGACCTCGCCCGGCTCGGGCGTAAGGTCCACAGGTTCGCGCACCATCGCAACAACGGGCGCGATCCGGAAACCCGAGCCGGACTGATAGACATCGAGAAAGCCCAGGGGGGTGACAAGCAAGGGATCAAGCCCGATCTCTTCGTTTGCCTCGCGAAGCGCTGCAGCCAGTGCGCCAGCGTCGGTCTTGTCGACCTTGCCGCCGGGAAACGCGATTTGGCCGGCATGGCTTGGCAGGTTCTGCGAGCGCTGGGTGAGGATCAGGGTCGCGCCGGTGCTTCTGGCAACAATCGGGATCAGGACAGCTGCAGGGCGCGTTGGCAGGCTTTTGACATAGTCAGTGACGGAAGGCTCGATCTTGTGGTCGCCGGACGCCGGGTATGCATCGAAGTCTGGCGCATGGGTTGAAAGACGCTGCTGGGCGCGGGCCAGGAAGCCCTCGAGATCAAAGTTCAAGAGCGCTCCAGTTCAAGCTCTTCGGTCGGCTGGATCGGAAAGAACATGCCATCTGACACCACCCCGAACTGGCCATCGCGATCTTCGCCAAGGGCTACGAGGTCATAAAAGACCGATCGCGCAATCAACGCTTCAAGTCCTGGCCGCACCAGAATGTAGGGGCGTCGCGAGCCGTCCGGTTGCAGGACGAACCGGAGCGGATGTGCCGCGCCCGCGACAATGATGTCCTCGACATGGGTTCTGAATGTCAGTCTCGGGCCGGGTTCCAGACGCATTTCGACTGCGACAAATGGCGCGTCATCGACGCTAATCCCAACCTTTTCGACGGGGGTCACCAACACAAATCCGCGATCCTCACGACGCAGGATCGATGAGAACAGCTTCACCAGCGGCTTTCTGCCAATGGGTGAGCCAAGATAGTACCAGGTCCCGTCGGATCCGATCCGCATGTCAATATCGCCGCAAAATGGCGGATTCCATGTCGAAGGCCCGCCTTTTGCCTTGGAAACGGCGTGTTCCAGGCTGCCAATCGTCCCAGGCTCGCTCACGCTGCTTCAGGCTCTCTGTGGAGTTTTGAACATGTCCGCAAGACGTATCAGATTGGGAGTGGACATGGGAGGGGTACGCACTGGTACGCTTTACTCTTGCGCGCGATGCTCCACCTTGGGCAACGACGCAAAGGCAGAAGGGTGTTGGGCATGACGCAAACTTCCACGATCGATATCTCCGACCCTGCAGCGCTTGCAGCCTATGCTGATCGCACCGCCGCCTTGCTGACGACGGCGTCGGACGCACTCCAGAATGTGATCTACGGTCAGCAGACCGTCATTGAGCAGGCCATGGTCACGGTGCTTGCCGGCAGCCATGCGCTTCTTGTCGGCGTGCCGGGTCTGGCGAAGACGAAGCTTGTCGAGAGCATGGGCACGGTCCTTGGTCTCGATGCGCGCCGGGTGCAGTTCACCCCGGATCTCATGCCATCCGATATTCTGGGCTCTGAAGTGCTCGAAGAGGACCAGAACGGTCGGCGCCATTTCCGGTTCATTCCAGGCCCGGTCTTCGCCCAGCTGCTGATGGCCGACGAAATCAACCGCGCTTCGCCGCGCACCCAGTCGGCGCTTCTGCAGGCGATGCAGGAGCACCATGTCACGGTCGCCGGCCAGCGCCATGATCTGCCGCGCCCGTTCCATGTGCTCGCAACGCAGAATCCGCTGGAGCAGGAAGGCACATATCCGCTGCCGGAGGCGCAGCTTGATCGCTTCCTGATGCAGATCGATGTTGGCTACCCCGACCGCGAAGCCGAGCGTCGCATGCTGTTTGAGACAACAGGCGCCGACGAGACCCGCGCAAAGGCCGTGCTCGATACCGAGACATTGATGGCTGCCCAACGCCTGGTGCGTCGCCTTCCGATTGGCGAGAAGGTGATGGAGGCCATCCTCACCCTGGTGCGCTCGGCGCGCCCGGGCGAATTGCCAGAGTTCAACGGCACGATTGCCTGGGGGCCAGGCCCGCGCGCCAGCCAGGCGCTTGTGCTTGCAACGCGCGCACGCGCGCTCATCCAAGGGCGGATTTCTCCCTCCGTTGAGGATGTGGTGGCGCTGGCTGAACCGGTCCTGAAACATCGTATGGCCCTGTCGTTCGCGGCCCGCGCCGATGGCGTGAGCGTGCAAAGCGTGGTGGCCAGGCTCGTGGAGCGCATGGGGTGAGCCGAACGGCGGTAGCGATCGAACCAAAGCCGACCAGAGCTGCGTCTCCGCGCCTTGTTGCAGATGCGGTAGGCCTGGCGGAGCGCATGCCCGACATCATGGTCGCGGCACGGCGGATCGCTGCTTCCGTGTCCCATGGCCTTCATGGTCGAAAGCGCGCCGGCCCGGGCGAGGATTTCTGGCAATATCGCCGCTTTCAGCAGGGCGAAGCCAGCAGCCTTGTCGACTGGCGACGATCTGCGCGCGACGACCATCTCTATGTGCGGGAGAAGGAATGGGAGTCCGCACACACGATATGGCTGTGGACGGATCTTTCGCCCTCGATGGCGGTTCGCTCCGATCTTGCAAACCAGTCCAAGCGCGACCGCGCCGTTCTGCTCACACTGGCGCTCAGCGAGTTGCTTGTGCGTGCCGGCGAACGGGTGGGGCTCCTTGGGCTTACCCGCCCGACCGCCAGCCGGTTCGTTCTCGACCGCTTTGCCGAAGCCCTCATTGCCGCCCCGCCGGCCGCAGAAGGCAGCCTTCCGCCACGCATCTCGGTTGCCCGGTTCTCCGAAGTCGTTCTCGTTGGCGACCTGCTCGATCCGGTGGAGGAACTCGACAGCCGCTTTGAGACGATTGCAAGCGCTGGCGCGAGGCTTCACCTGACCCAGGTGCTCGATCCGGTCGAGGAGACTTTCCCCTTCGACGGGCGTGTTGAGTTCGTCGAGCCAGAGACCGGACGGCGCTTCATTGCCGGACGCGCAGAGGGCTACCGCGAGGCCTACATTGCGCGGCTGGCCGCCCACAGAACGTCGCTCATCGATGCCACGCGACCGCGCGGCGATGGCTTTGTCCTGCATCGCACTGATCGTCCGGCGGTAGAGCCCTTGCTGGCGCTGACCCAACGTTTGGCGCATGCCGGCGATGTCATGGGTGCGCGCTGATGTGGCAGCTTGCTTTCGCAACGCCTTGGGCACTTGCCGCGCTGGTTGCGCTGCCGGCGATCTGGTGGCTGATCCGGTTTACGCCGCCGCGCCCGCGCACCGTTGCGTTCGCGCCCCTGCGCCTGCTCGAAACCTTGCGGCGGGACGAGGAAAAGCCCCAGACAAGTCCATGGTGGCTGACGGCCTTGCGCCTCCTTCTTGCGGCATTGGTGATCTTTGCGCTGTCTGGTCCAAGCTGGGATCCGCGACCGGGCATTGAAACGTCTGCGCGCGGGACGCTTGTGGTCATTGTCGATGACAGCTGGGCCGCTGCGCGTGGCTTTGCCCAAAAGCGCGCGGCGGTAGATGCGCGTCTTGAGGCGGCTGATCGCAACAATCAGCCGGTGGTTCTGCTGTCAGCGTCGGCAGGCACTGACCAAGGTTTCTCGCCCGGTCGCGCCAGCGATGCGCGAGATCGTTTGCGCTCCCTTGCGCCTGTGGCCTGGATTCCGGATCGGGGCGATATCGCCATTCCCCTGACGCGGATGCTGCGCGCAACGCCTGACGTCACGGTTGCCTGGTATGGCGATGGGTTGCTCAACGGCAATGCCCGTGAGCTGGCCGCTGCAATCCTGTCTATTGTGCCGCCTGACCGTGTCCTGATCCATCGCGATCAAAGCCTGTCTCCGCTTGTTATCGGCACGCCGACGAACGGCGCTGAGGCGCTGGGCGTGTCGGTGCAACGCGCCGATCTTCAGGCACCGGCTTCCGGCATTCTCAGGGCGAGCGATGTTCGCGGGCGTACGATTGGAACACAGTCCTTCGAGTTTGGCCCAAATCAGCGCGACCTGCCCATCCGCTTTGAACTGCCGCTGGAATTGCGCAACGACGTGTTTCGGCTTGAGATCGCGGACGGGGGCACGGTTGGTGGCGTGCAGCTACTGGATGACCGGTTCCGCCGCCGCACGGTCGGGCTGTTTGCGGGCGGGAACGAGAGCGAGCAGCCTTTGCTGTCGCCGCTCTTCTTCCTCGGCGAGGCGCTCGCGCCGTTTGCCGATGTCCGCCAAAGCACCGGAACCGGGACGCTTCAGGCGCTTCGCGACCTGATTGAGCAGCGCGTCTCGGTCATTGTGCTTGCGGATGTCGGCGCCGTGCCGGGCGAAGTTCAGCCGCAGCTTGAGCGCTGGCTGCGCGGTGGCGGGGTCTTGATCCGGTTTGCCGGGACAAGGCTTGCGACCCAACAGCGTTCCGACCCGTTTGTTCCGGTCACGCTGAGACCGGGTGCTCGAACCTTGGGCGGCAACCTGACCTGGGAACAGCCACAGAGGATCGGCCGCTTTGCGCCGACAGGTCCGTTTGCCGGCCTGACATCGCCCGCAGACGTGTTGATCAACCGGCAGATCCTTGCTGAGCCGGAGCCGACATTGCCCCAGAAAACCTGGGCCGAGCTTGCGGATGGCACGCCTCTTGTCACGGCTGAGGCGCGCGGCGAGGGTTGGGTGGTTCTGGTGCACGTCACCGCCGACCCGGATTGGTCTAACCTGCCGTTATCCTTCACTTTTCTTGAGATGATCCGGCGAACTGTCGCCTTGTCCGCCTCCACCGGGGCCACACAGGATGATCGCATCCAGCGGGCGAGCGGGCCAGAGCCTCAGCTTCCCCCGCTCAGGCTTCTGGACGCAACCGGCGCAAGCCAGCCGTCCGATGGGCTCGCCAAACCCATTGCCACCCGGCTGATCGCAACAACCACACCAAGCCGTGATCATCCGCCCGGGCTTTACGGGCGGGATGACGCTTTTCGCGCCTTGAATGCGCTGAAGCCTGGCGACACGATAGAGCCTTGGCCGGCTGACCTTTTCCCGCCGGGGGTGTCTTACAGCAGTTTCGGCCAACGGGAGGTGATTGCAATGAAGCCATGGCTCCTCGCGGCAGCAGCGCTCCTTCTGCTCATCGACAGCCTGATCGTTCTGCTTCTTGGCGGCTCCGGTCGCATGCGCCGCCGCGCCGCCGCCGCAACAGCCGCAGCCCTTGGCATTTTCCTTCTGCTTCCGGCCCCTGAAGCCTACGCCCAGGCACGCGAGGAGGCACAGCTGCAGTTGCGGCAGGGCCCCCTTCGCGGACAGCCCAGCCAACCCGCCCCGCGACA
>JAIYEB010000320.1 GCA_027487195.1 Hyphomicrobiales bacterium
AGGGTTGACGCTGACGGGATGAGACCTCAAACCAGCCCGACGTGAAGACTGGGGCGTGGTGGATATGGCAGGATCTCTCGACAGGGCACGAGCTGCCCGACTGATGGCAGCAGCGGGGCTTGATGCGCTTGTTCTGCATGACCCGGGCACGATCCGGTGGGCCACCTGCGCGCATCCCGGCATTGCAACGTCCTGGCGGCGCGCGGGCGCAGGTTTTGTGCTCGTTCCGGCTGACCCCAATGAGCCGCTTGGCGCAGTCGTGGGTGACCTAGAGGCCGAGCGATTCCGCTCAAGCGCAGGCATCACGGATGTCAGCACAGTTCCGATCTGGGTTGAGACGGCTGACCTGACCGGCCTGACCGACATGCCCGTGACCGATGCAGTCTCCTGGGTTCACGCCGACCGGATGATCGGGCTCAGACCCGGCACGTTTGATCGTGAGAAGGGCATGGCGCGCCTGTCCGACCTCGTGAACCAGCGCCGTCTGGCGACCGCGCGGATCGGGCTTGAAGAGGCGCTTCTTCCGCTCGCTGATGCGCCGGCGTTTCGCGCTGCCATGCCGGGTGTTGCCTGGCATCATGGCTCGCGCGTGGTCGAGCGCATGCGCATGATCAAGACGCCGGATGAGCAGGCCAAGCTGATGCTTGGTGCGCGCGCAGCCGAACAGGGCGTGCTGGTGCTGAAAGCATCGCTGCGCACGGGGCTGACCAACGCCGAGATGGTCGAGATATGGAAGACTGCCGCGCTTGATGCGGCAAGGATGCTCGGCGCAAAGGGACCGATTGACGCATGGGCCTACATCTCGATCGGGCCGGACGGGTTTCAGCCCGGCGGACCATTGATAGAGGGCGACAGCATCAAGGTTGATGTTGGCCTCGTGATTGACGGCTATTCCAGCGACAGCGCCCGCACCTTCATGTTTCGCGGCGACAATGACAGCGCCCGCACGATCTATTCCGCGCTGCGGCGCGGCTTTGACGCGGGGCGCCAGCTGCTGATGCCCGGCGCAAAGCTCTCGGAGATTCACCGCGCCACCCTGTCAACGATCCAGAGCGCGGGCTTTCCAACCTATGCGCGCGGCCATTTCGGACACTCCGTTGGCGCTTCGGTCTGGTCTGAGGAATGGCCATTCATTGCTTCGGACGAAGAGACGGTGCTTGAAAGCGGCATGGTCATGGCATTTGAAACGCCGTTCTACGTGCGCGGCGTTGGCGGCTTCATGATCGAGGATCAGTTCACCATCACACCACATGGCGCAAATCCCGCCTGGTCATTGCCGCTCGATCTGGAGGTTATCGGATGACCACGCCCCTCGCGCACCGCATTGCGGAAGAGATTGGAACACCTGTCGCCGTTGTTGATCTTGATGTGGCCGAGCGCAACATCGCCCGTTTGCAATCGAAGCTCGATGGTCTTGGCCTTGGCAATCGCCCCCATGTGAAGACCCACAAGTCGCCGGAACTTGCGAAGCTCCAGATCGCGGCAGGCGCGCGCGGGATCACGGTCCAGAAACTTGGTGAGGCCGAAGTGATGGCTGCAGCCGGAATTGATGACATCTTGATCACCTACAATCTGCTGGGTGCGGAGAAGATGTCGCGTTTGGCCGCCCTGGTCTCACGTGGTGTGCGCATGACCTGCGCCGCGGACAATGCGCTTGTGGTGCAAAATCTGGCGCGTGCCGGCGCGATGGCGGGACAGCCGATCCGTGTCGTTATCGAATGCGATACGGGCCGCCAACGCGCTGGCGTTGCGACGCCGGGCGAGGCCATCGCGCTTGCACGCGAGATTGCGGCCTCGAAGCACCTGCACTTTGCCGGCTTGCTGCATTATCCGCCGGAGACAGGCTGGGAGCAAGCGAGGCAATTTCACGCTGAGGTCCTGACCGGGCTCAACGACCTTGGCCTGTCACCTGAGATCGTCTCGACAGGTGGCTCGCCAAACCTTGCCCATGTCGGGGGCCTGCCCGGCGCAACTGAACACAGGGCCGGCACCTACATCTTCAACGACCGCATGCAAGTCGCCGCTGGCGTGGCCGGGTATGAGGATTGCGCGCTCCATGTCTATTCGACCGTGGTCAGCCGTGCTGGCGAAACGCGCGGCATTCTTGACGCTGGCTCAAAGACGCTGACGACGGACAGTGGCGGCCTTGATGGTCACGGCCATATCCTCGAATACCCCGAGGCGCGGATCGCCAAGTTTGCTGAAGAGCATGGCTTTCTTGACCTCACCCGCAGCAATGCGCGCCCTTCCGTCGGCGAGGTGGTGCGCATCATCCCAAACCATGTCTGCGTCGTCGTAAACATGATGGATCGGCTGCTCGCGGTGCGCGGCGAGGAGATCATTGGCTTCATTGATGTGGCCGCGCGGGGCCGGCTGACATGACAAGGGACATCGACTGGGCGGCGGTCAAGGCCGAGTTTCCTGCAGCGGCCAAATCCATTGATCTTGGCATTGCAGGCGGCGGGCCAATGTCGCGCAAAGCTGCCGCTGCCGGTGCGCGCTATTTTGCTGAAGCCAGCGAAGGCGGCGAGGCCCATTGGAACGACTGGGTCAGCCGGTCTGAAGCGGTTCGCCGAAGCGTTGCGCGCACGGTTGGCGCGGCTGAGGCTGATGTTGCGCTGATTGCGTCGGCATCTGTTGGCTTGACGCTTCTGGCGCGCCTGTTTGACAGCCCTTCGGCCGTCCTGACGATTGATCGGGAGTTTCCGTCTGTAACGCTGCCGTTTCTGGCCGGCGGGCGCGAACTTAAGGTGCTGCCGATTGGTTCCGATTTCGGAGTTGATTGGGGCCGCGTCGACCCGGAACTCGTCAAGGGTTGCGGCGTTCTTGCGATCAGCCACGTCGGCTTTCGCACCGGCTATGCCCACGACCTTGGCGCCATCGGTCGCTTCTGCCGGCGGCATGGTCTGATCTCCATTGTTGATGCAACGCAGTCTGCCGGTGTTTTGCCCATCGACATGACCGCCGCGCAGCTCGATGCGGTTGTGTTCTCGGCCTACAAATGGCCTGGCGGTGGCTATGGCATTGGCGCACTTGCCATTGACGCACGGCACCGCTGGCCAGGTGGCCTGCCGGTTCAGGGCTGGCGCAGCGCGCGGGTGCCCTACGACCTGCATTTTGACAGGCTCGACCCAACGCCGACTGCCGAAGGCCTTGAGCTTGGCAATGTCCCGTTTCCAACGGCGTTTGCGCTTGGTGAGGCGCTCGATCTTCTGAACGGGCTCGGCCAGGACGCGATCGCTTTGCGCCTCGTCGATCTGGGTCAAAGGCTTCACGCCGGGCTTGACCGGCTCGCTATCCCGGTTCTGTCGACGCGCGAGCCCGCGCACATGTCGGGCATCACGATTGCCCGCATTCCCGATGCTACGACAATCGTTCAGGCGCTTGCGAGCAAACAGATCCGGGTCAGCCGGCGCGGCGCGGACGAGCTGCGCATCTCAGTCCACGTCACGACACTCGAGGCGGATATCGACAGCTTCCTTACAGCGCTCGCCGACGTTTTGCCGCGATAAGCGTGTTTTCAAGAAGGCATGCAATTGTCATGGGCCCGACGCCGCCAGGAACTGGGGTGATGGCTGCCGTCATGGGCGCGACTTCCGCGTAAGCGACGTCGCCGACAAGGCGGTTCTTTCCGTCGGGACCCGTGATGCGGTTGATGCCAACATCGATCACGGCGGCGCCTTCCTTGACATGCTCGCGCCCCAGCGCCTCGGGCCTGCCAATGGCGGCGACGAGGACATCTGCCGTGCGGCACAAAGCGGCGAGATCGCGGGTTTTGGAGTGCGCGATGGTCACTGTGCAGTTGGCCTGCAACAGAAGCTGCGCGACCGGCTTTCCAACAATGTTGGAGCGGCCAACCACCACGGCATGGAGGCCGGAAAGATCGCGCTTCCACTCCTGAAGCAGCTTGACCGAGCCGCGTGGCGTGCAGGGCACCAGACCCGGCAGACCCGTCGCAAGCCGGCCGGCATTGATGGGATGAAACCCGTCGACATCCTTGTCCGGATCAATCGCTGCAATCACCCGGTCGGCATTGATGTGGGCCGGCAGCGGGAGCTGCACCAGGATCCCATCGACATCCGGGTTCCCATTCAGCTTCGTGACCAGCGCCAGAAGCTCGGCCTCAGACGTCGTCGCCGGCAGCTTGTGCTCGATTGAGCGGAATCCGACCTCGATCGTCGCCTTGCCTTTGGAGGAGACATAGACCTGGCTTGCCGGATCCTCGCCGACCAGGACGACCGCGAGGCCGGGAGTAAAGCCAAGGCGAGGCACTTCTGCCGCAATGTCTGCCCTGAGGCGGGCTGCAATGGCCTTGCCATCCAGAATCTGGGTCATGGGAGCCTCACAGCACGTAGCGGCTGAGATCGATGTTGCGTGCAAGATCGCCAAGCCTGCCCTCAACAAAGGGCCGGTCGATGACCACGGTTTCGCCGGAGCGGTCGGTCGCGTTGAAAGAGATATCCTCGACGACCCGTTCCATAACCGTATGGAGCCGGCGCGCACCAATGTTCTCGATCGAGGCGTTGATCTCGAC
>JAIYEB010000338.1 GCA_027487195.1 Hyphomicrobiales bacterium
CGGCACGATGATGGTCTGCTCGCGTTCACCCGACCATTCGATGAGCGCAACTGCAATGCGCCCGTTCGGGCCACTGCGGATCGCGTCCAGGATGAGGCTGTCGCGAAACGCTGCAACGTAGCTCTGGCGCTGCAGCGCCTGTTCCGAATTGTCCATGGAGAGCGAGACATCGATCATCAGCAGGAGCTGGACGTCGACCTCAAGGCCCGGCTTGCCGGGCGGGGTTGTGCGCGCAGTTTGGGCTGCTTCTGCAGGCGCGCCTGCAGAGAGAACGGTCGAAAACCCGAAGGCCAGAAAGCCGAGAGCCAGGTATCCAAGTGACGCCAGTAACACTGCAAACCGCCGCATGATTCACCTCCGTGACATGGCGACGACGAATGTCCGTCATCGCTATGACACCACCGAAATGGTTAACGAAGAATGACCCGAAATTTGTGCGCTGCAACATAACTTCGAACACGGACGGGAAATGACCTTAGAGTATGGGGTCGTACCACGGGCAATTTACGGGGTTTTTGGGGGGTTCAGGCCGGTGTCGCCGGGGCCGGCCCTTTAGCAAAGGCGGCTGCGAAATTTTATTCCACGCGGGGGCGTTAACGTTGTGTTCCGGTTTCGCACAAGCCACCGGGCTTCCCGTCAGATCTCGCCCGAGATGCCCCGCTCCTCGAGCACGCGCTTCATGCGCGCGAAAGCGAGCCTGATTCGCGACTTGACCGTGCCAAGCGGCAGGCCGGTCTCATCCGCAATCTGGCTGTGCGAGAGACCGTCAAAAAAGGCGAGCCGCACCAGCGAGAGCTGCTCATCGGGCAGGCGCGTCATGGCGCTTTGAACGATGGCCTCATAGCGCCCGGCATCAAGGATCTGATCGGGCCCAGGGGATTCATCAACAATCGAGGAGGTGTCGTCGTCCGAATCGTCAAACCGGTCGCGCCGCGCAAGATCGATCCTGCGGTTGCGCGCAATCCTGAACAGCCACGTGCCAACCGAGGATTTGTTGCGATCAAACAGCTCGGCCTTGCGCCACAGCGTAACCATCACCTCCTGGGTGATCTCCTCCGCCATGCCGGAATCCGTGCCTAGACGCATCAGGAACGCGTTGATGCGCGGCCCGAAATGGTCAAAAAGCCGCTCAAACGCGTCGCGATCACGGTGCAATGCAACCGAGGCGACCAAGTCTGCGAACATATCCTTGTCGGTTGCCAATCTGCCGACCTCACGGCGGGCCGGAGTCGGGTCACCCGCCCGCTGCAGCGCACCACAGCACTATCACGGAATAACGACGCACAAACCAGGAAATAGGATGAAGAGGCAGGTTCAGTGGCCGGGTTGTCGCGCGTAGAACCAAAGGCTATGGCGTGTGCCGAGATGCCCAACGCCTTCAACCGCTTCCGCTACCGTTTGCATGACCGCGCCACCGCGCGCTGGTCAGAGCCTATCCGCACGCCGGGTCGTCGTCTGTCCGCATGGGCAAGCATGATGCTGGCGGACCATGGCTTCATCCGCCTGTTTCACCCCAATCGACACCGGATCACGCCTCAGATGGTCCGCTCCGCCCAACCCGCGCCCCATGATCTGAAATGGGCGCGCGGCGCCGGCATCAGGACGATCATCAACCTCAGGGGCGGGACGATCTACGGATCGACTGCGCTTGAGCGGGAAGCATGTGAACGGCTTGGGCTCGCCTACGAGATCTTCGTGATCTATTCGCGCGCTGCGCCGACCCGCGCACAGATTCACGGGCTTGCTGCGCTCTATCAACGCGTTGAAAAGCCGGTTCTGATCCATTGCAAGTCCGGCTCGGACCGGGCCGGGCTTGCTGCAACGCTCTGGATGATTTTCGTTGAAGGCCAAAGCGTTGCGGAAGCCTCAAAACAGCTGTCGCTGCGCTTCGGGCATGTGCGCCAGGGCAAGACCGGCATTCTGGACGCGTTCTTTGAGAGCTACCTCGCCGACAACGCACGCGAGCCCATCGAATTCCTGCAATGGGTCGATACAGTGTATGATCCAGACGCCCTTGAGCGCTCGTTTCACGCCGGATTCTGGGGCAATCTTCTGGTCGACAAGATTTTTCGGCGCGAATAGACCCGGTCCCTTCCAATCTCATCAGTTCAATCGGCCAGACGTTTCGCTCACGCAAAGGTCACCGGCACGTGAGTGGTTTTGGTATGGACGGGCGTGTATAGGAAACGGGTCTCGCACTCTTCGGGTCTTCGATGGTCGTCCGTCGCGCTTTCCTCATCCTTGCTGGCGTTGTTCTCGCCGGGACGGCCCTTGCTGAGCCACAGCGCCCGCGCGCCGTGATTGAACTGTTCACGAGCCAGGGCTGCTCATCCTGCCCGCCAGCGGACAGGCTGCTCGGCGAATACGCCCGTGATCCAACCCTGATTGCGCTCACCTATCCGGTCCAGATCTGGGACTATCTCGGCTGGCGCGATACGCTCGCAACACCTGAGAACACCCGCCGGCAGAAGGGCTATGCCCGCGCGCGCGCTGACCGGCAGGTCTACACACCGCAGGCCGTTGTGAATGGTGCCTTCCATGTCGTTGGCAGCGACCGTGTTCAGATCGACGAACGCTGCAACCGGAGCGCAGGAACGGCGGCTTTTCCACTCGGGATCACATTGGACCGCGTCGGCGACAGGCTGACAGTGTCGACGGTTGGAACGGTACCGGGCGGCGATACACGGCTGATCCTTGCGGTCGTCGAGCGAGAACGCACCATTCCCGTCACCAGCGGGGAAAATCGTGGCGTATCCATCACCTACCATAATGTCGTGCGTGAGCTGCGTGATCTGGGACCCTGGACAGGTGCGGAAGCGCGCGAGATACCCTGGCCAGCCGGAAGCGATACCGTTGCCGTGATGGTTCAGTCCTGGGTCACAGGCATGGGCCCGACGGCCATTCTGGGCGCTGCCATGCTGCGCTGACCTGTTGCCAGGACTTGGGCGCCAGGACACGACAGCATCGTTCCAAAAGCAAAAAATCCACATGTCGCTGGCCGTAAACGCCACCGCTACGATTGCGTGCACCCGACCATCGGTTCGGCACCGGGGTAAACACGTTGGAATGGGCAGGCTGAAAGCGAAAACGGCCGTCCGAAGGGGGCGGACGGCCGAAGAGCTTCGCGGGAAGGTGCATCGACCGGGGGATCGATACAGTCCGGATCTGACCCTCGGCATGATACCGGACACGAGGGGGAACGGAGGGGAGCAACCAGCACCACCGCCTTGGATCAAATCCTGAGGATGGCTTTGTCGCACCCGGACATGGCGCGATCAGGACCGGTTTAAGGCGCAAAAACGGCGGTCTTCACGCTTTCGCGAG
>JAIYEB010000111.1 GCA_027487195.1 Hyphomicrobiales bacterium
CGACGACCTTGCGGTCGCCGAGGCCGTTTTGAAGGCTTATCCCGAAGCTTGAGGTCTAGCGAACCGAGCAGGACCCAGGCGCGGTGCAAACGAACTGTGATGCCGTGCACAGATTGACCTGGCGGCGCTCTGCAGTGCGCTCATTCGCGAACACGACCCTGATGTCATACATGCAATAGGCGCGGGCACGCTGGCGCGCATTCGGCAAGACGCGCATGGTCTGGCCGGGCTCGACCACGGACTGCCCAAGGCGATCGTCGCCCCAGCCATTCGTGTCAACGTCGGTCATGTAAAACTCACGGATCGTCGTGTTCGAACGATTGACGACTTCGATCCAGCGTTGCTGGCCGTCGCGGTCACGCTGTGCTGCGGCGGGTGTCATGGATGCTGCTGTGAAGCCAACAGCAAGGATGGATGCTGCAAATACGACCTTGAAAGATGTCATGCTCATGCCCTGTCAAAGATGAGGCCCCCGCCTCAACTTTCGGGATGTGTCGACAAAAAGGCGTAGGACGCAAGAATCAAGTTACAAGTCTGGGTTTGCGCGAATAGCAAAATTGACTATGCGCGATCACGCAGGATGCGACGGATGATCTTGCCGGTTGTCGTCACCGGAAGGTCCGGCACAAAGGTAATCTCGCGTGGATATTCATGCGCGGAGAGGCGCTCGCGTACGAAGAGCGCAATGTCTTTCTCGAGCTCTTGTGAGGGCTCAAACCCTGGTTTCAGCACGATAAAGGCCTTGACGATCTCGGTACGCACCGGATCCGGCTTGCCGACCGCGGCCGCCAGCGCAATGGCTTTGTGCTTGATCAGACAGTCCTCGATCTCGCCGGGACCAATGCGATAGCCAGCCGAGGTGATCACATCATCATCGCGGCCAATGAAATGCACATAGCCTTCCGGATCCATCAGGCCCTGATCGCCGGTTGTCATCCAGTTGCCGATGAATTTGTCGCGCGTTGCGTCCGGACGGCCCCAGTATTCCAGGAACATGACAGGGTCCGGCCGCATGACTGCGATCTGGCCTTGCTCCATGGGTTCGCACAGCGAGCCATCCTCGCGGATAACCCCCACCTCATGACCGGGCACGGCCTTGCCGATGAATCCGGACTTCGACACGCCTAGGGCTGCAGAAGATGACAGCACATAATTGCACTCGGTCTGGCCGTAGAACTCGTTGACGGTCAGTCCCAGCGCCTCCCGCCCCCAGGCAAGTGTCGCCTCGCCGAGGCTCTCGCCGCCAGAACCGATCGTTCTGAGGTTGAGATTGAAGCGCTTCTTGGGCTCAGAAACGTTGCGCAGCATCTTCAGCGCCGTTGGCGGCACGAACGCGTTGCGCACGCCCGTCTCTGCCATCAAGGCAAAGGCCTCCTCAGGATCGAACTTCTCGAAGCGGCCGGCGACAACCGGAACCCCGTGATAAAGGCCCGGGAGAAGGATGTTCAGCAACCCACCGGCCCACGCCCAGTCTGCGGGTGTCCACATCCTGTCGCCGGGCTTTGGCAGATACTCGTGGCAGAATTCTACGCCGGGAAGATGGCCAAGCAACACGCGATGGCCATGGAGCGCGCCCTTGGGCGGGCCGGTTGTGCCAGACGTGTAGATCATCATCGCCGGATCATCGGGGCTTGTCGGCGCTACATCGAAGGTTTCAGGCTCACCCGCAATCAGACTTGCAAATCCGGCAGCGGCACCATCCTCCCCATTGATGGAAATCAGCGCCGACAGGTCAGGCAGCTTTGGCAAAAGCGGGCGCACCTTCAAGAGCCCGGCGGCATTGGTAATCACGCAGCGCACGCCCGCATTGCCAAGGCGATACTCGAGGGCTTCCGCCCCAAACAGGGCTGCAAGCGGCACAGCGACAAGGCCGGCCTTGTAGATCGCAACGTGCGCTATGGCCGTTTCCGGACATTGCGGCAGGATCAGGCCCACGCGATCGCCGCGCTGAAGGCCAAGGCGCACCAGCGCATGGGCAAGCTGATTGGAACGGGCTTCTAGTTGTCCGGTTGTCAGGACATCGATCTCGCCGGCGCGCTTGCGCCAGAGAATTGCCGGGCGGTTGGGGTCTGCTTTCGCCCATGGGCGCGAAACGGCAACGCCAATGTTGAACGTTGACGGGATCTGCCAGCGGAAAGCAGAGCGAAGCGCTGCGTAGGAAGTGGCCTTAGGAAGCATGATGCAAGCCGTTAGCCGGACTAGGGCCACACCACAATCGTTGATGCTCAAAAAGTGAGCTGAAAAGCCATCCGCGTTGACACTGACCGGGACTTCAATGCCGTTGAGGTTGCCATACAAGCCCGAGACCACGCGCACTTGACCGCAGCCGCACAAGCGGTTCGACTACATTCAATCATTTTGGCATTCGGGGAGCATGGACATGATCGATCGCAGGCATTTTCTGGCGGGCACCGCTATCGGGACAACCATCGGACTTGCCGCACCCGGGCTCATGGCAACTCAGGCGCACGCGCAAGCGTCGCCCCGGCGTGGCGGAACGCTGACGGTTGCCGGTGACACCGAGCCGCGCAACATGAATCCGGCCATGATTGCTTCCAATGGCGTGTTCTATGTCTCGTCAAAAGTGATCGAGCCCCTTGCAGAGATGACGGCTGATGGTGGCCTCGCGCCAAGGCTTGCCTTGTCCTGGGAGGGTTCGCCGGATGGGCGCAGCGTCACCTTCCGTCTTCGCCCGAACGTGACATGGCATGATGGTCGCCCTTTCACCTCCGCAGACGTTGCCTTCTCTGCCATGCAGGTTTGGAAGCCACTGCAAAACCTCGGTCGCATTGTGTTTCGCGACCTTGCCGCAGTGGAGACACCAGATCCGCTGACGGCCGTCTTCCGCTTTTCCGAACCCACGCCGTTCCAGCTGATCCAGAACGCTTTGCCCTCGCTCACCGCCGTGATCCCGCGCCATCTCTATGAGGGCACTGATATTGCGGCGAACCCGGCCAACACCCGCCTCGTTGGGACTGGGCCGTTCCGCTTTATCGAGCACCGTCCGGGTGAGTTCTATCGCCTCGAGCGCAATCCGAACTATTGGGAACCACAGCGCCCCCTGCTTGATGCCATTGTCTACCGGATGCTGCCGGACCGCGCGGCCATTGCCGCAGCGCTTGAGGCCAATCAGATCCAGCTCGCGGCCTTCTCGGCCGTTCCGCTGTCTGATCTTCAGCGGATCGGGCGGGTGCCGGGCGTCAAGGTCGAGCCCAAGGGCTATGATGGCATCACCTATCACCTGACTGTCGAGATCAATCATCGCCG
>JAIYEB010000181.1 GCA_027487195.1 Hyphomicrobiales bacterium
AGAAGCAGGCGCACACCCTCGACGCCAAACTTGTCGAGCTTGTCGATGGCGCGCAGCACGCCAAGCCGGCGCCCGGCATTCTCATCCCCGCCAAGGCCGGCGGCTTCCATGACCCCGTCCAGCACCTTGCGGTTGTTGACCTTGATCACATAGTCGCCGCGCTGAATGCCGACCGCCTCAAGCGTGTCGGCTGCCATCATGCAGATCTCGGCGTCTGCTGCGACCGAGGCCGCGCCAACCGTATCCGCATCGAACTGCATGAACTGACGAAAACGACCGGGACCTGGCTTTTCATTGCGAAACACCCAGCCCGCGCGATAGCTCCGATAAGGCTTTGGCAGGGCGTCGAAATTCTGCGCGACAAAGCGCGCGAGCGGCGCTGTCAGGTCATAGCGCAGGCTGAGCCATTGCTCATCATCGTCCTTGAACGAAAACACGCCCTCGTTCGGGCGGTCCGTGTCCGGCAGGAACTTGCCGAGCGCGTCGGTGTATTCGATCAGCGGTGTCTCGACCGCCTCAAACCCGTAGCGCTCATAGACCTCGGCGATCCTGCGCATCATGGTGGTGACGCCGGCGATCTCGCTCGGGCCACGATCGCCAAAGCCACGCGCCACGCGCGCGGCAAGTTTTGAGTTGGCGCTGCTCATTTTTTTATCCCCTGTGCGGACGCGAGGGGATACGAGCGCAACAGGCGCTCGTCAACCAAACTGCGCGTCAACCAAACAGCGCGTCGATCATGTCCTGGGAGGCGCGATCTTCGCCTGGCAGCGCAGGCCCGTTCAGCAAGGCCTTGTCGCCTTCGCGGTCCTCAGCTGCCACCGGAGCCACATCTTCGAAGGCTGAAATACCGCCCCAGATCTCGGTCATGCGCTGAACCCGCTCGTCGATGAAGCGGAGCACATTGACAACCTTGGTGATGCGTTGACCGGTCAGATCCTGAAAGTTGCAGGCCTCGAAGACCTGGACAACGGCATCGGCAATGTCGCTTGCCATGCCCTGATCATTACCGGTCAGCTTGGCAATCAGGTTCTTGGCATTGATGTCGATTGTTTCGGCAGCCTCAAGGATCAGGTTGGTTGCCTCTTCTGTGCCACCCATAACCGCATCAAGCTCATCGCTGACCCTGTGCATGGATCCGCCAGTGTTGCCGGACTTATGCAAGGTCGCGATCTCGCGTTTCGTCTCGGAGATGGCGGCTTGAATCTCATCGAGCTCGTTCTTGAGCTTCTTGGCTTCCGCAAGTTCGCGCTTGTAGAGCGCGATCATTTCCCGGGCGGCCTCTTCGGATGCAGACGATGCGGCCGGCGCAGCTGCCGGAGCGGCCGTCACACCCGCAGCAAGGCGGGCATTCAAAAGCGCAAGGCCCTGCATAAGTTCGCGGTGTCGGCGAGCGGCAAGCTCGGTCGGCGATGTCGTTTCATTTACGACCCGCTCAATACGAAAAGCCTTCACCTGTGTATTCATCGTTCGCCCCATCTGGATACGTACGCACTAAAACGTGACCACGGTTAATTCCACGTTGCATTGGGCTGGAAATATTCGCCGTGAGCGTGGTAGGCGCGGGGTATGGTCAGTCCAGACGATATAAATTCCGCCGCCGCCCGCATCGCGGGTTTCATTCGCGTGACGCCCGTCATGAAGCCAGGGCCAGGCAGCTTTGGCATTGCCCATGATCTGACCCTCAAGCTAGAACTGCTCCAGCATGCAGGCTCCTTCAAGTCGCGCGGTGCGTTCAACACGCTCCTGTCGCTGCCCGTGCCGGCGTCAGGCGTTGCAGCAGCGTCCGGCGGCAATCATGGCGCGGCGGTTGCGTTTGCAGCCCGTCGGCTTGGTCACAAGGCGCGCATCTTCGTGCCCGAGATTTCAAGCCCCGCGAAGGTGGATCTGATCCGCTCATGCGGCGCAGACCTTGTCATTGGCGGCGCAACCTATTCCGATGCCTTGGCCGCATGTGAAGCCTACATCCGCGATACCGGCGCGCTTTCAATCCATGCCTATGATGCCGAAGCCACGATTGCAGGGCAGGGCACGCTTGGCGTGGAGTGGGAAACCCAGTCGCCTGACCTGGATACAGTTCTGATCGCGGTGGGTGGCGGCGGGCTCATTTCGGGCATCGCCGCCTGGTATCAGCGGCGCGTAAAGGTTGTCGGCGTCGAGCCGGAGACCAGCCGCGCGCTTGATGCAGCCCTCAAGGCAGGTGGCCCTGTCGATGTTCCGGTTTCGGGCGTAGCAATTGACAGTCTTGGCGCGCGCAACGTGTTCCAGCGTGTTCACGACATTGCAGCCGCCCATGTCGATCATGTTGTTCTGGTGCCGGATGAGGCGATCAGACAGGCGCAGGCCAGGCTTTGGGCCGAAACCCGCCTTGTCGCCGAGCCTGGGGGCGCAGCCGCCTTGGCCGCGTTGCTCTGCGGGGCCTATCGCCCCAGCCCCGGCGAACGCGTGGGCGTTTTGGTCTGCGGGTCAAACACAACCTTCGACAAACTTCCGGTCTGATCCTTTCGTCGAGGGTCTTCGCACAGTGCTTGCAGGCTCTTGCCCCCTTCATTAGGGACGGGTCAGTCCGCACCAGCGGAAGTCCGGAACAAAGTGTGTGACGAGCTTTTTCGCCCTCGCGTCCCAGAACATCCTCTCTCCCATGGTCCTGTTCTTTGGACTTGGGCTTCTTGCGGCTTTCGCGCGCTCCGATCTCTCGATTCCAGAGTCGATTGCCAAGATCATGGCGCTTTATCTGCTGCTCGCCATTGGCTTCAAGGGCGGCGCTTCCATGTCTGGCGTCGGGTTTGATCCGCGCCTTGTGGCTGCCCTTGGCCTTGGCGTGATCCTGTCCTTTTCGATTCCACTGGCTGGCTACGCGCTGCTCCGCCTCACCACGGGCCTGTCAAAAATCGATGCCGCCGCTGTAGCCGCGCATTACGGTTCCATCTCGATTGTAACGTTCGTTGCCGGCACACAGGCTGTTTCATCCCTCGGATTTTCGTTCGAGCCGTGGATCGTGGCAGTTGCGGCCGTCATGGAGTTTCCGGCAATCCTGACCGCACTCTGGCTTGCAAGCCGGGCAGGCGAGGCAAAACATCAGACCGAAGGCGCCGAACTGTTTCGCGAGATCGCTTTCAACGGCTCGATTGTCATGCTCGTGGGGTCGTTCCTGATCGGGTGGATCACAGGCAAACCCGGGCTCGACATCGTCAACCCGTTCATCGGCGATCCGTTTCGCGGCGTCCTGTGCCTGTTCCTGCTCGACATGGGCATTGTGGCCGGGCGCGGCCTGCGCCAGGGCGCTGGCGAGCTGGAATGGACCACTATCGCCTTCGGCATCTACATGCCGATGGCCATTGCGCTCCTCACAGCCGTTCTGGTCCTTCCGCTTGACCTGTCTGTTGGCGGACATGCCCTGTTCGTTATTCTCGCCGCCAGCGCGTCCTACATCGCGGTCCCTGCGGCCATGCGCGTGGCGCTGCCAGAGGCAAAGCCGGCGATCTATCTGACCATGTCGCTTGGCGTGACGTTTCCGTTTAATCTCACGCTCGGGATTCCCGCCTATCTCATGCTGGTTCAGGCGCTGAAGGGCTGAATGATGCAAACGCATCCCAAGAAGAAGCTCGAGATCATCATCGAAGCCCCTCTGCTGAACCGCCTTCTGGACAAGCTCGAACGGCTGAATGTCTCAGGCTACACGGTCGTGCCGGCGATTGCCGGCAAGGGCAGCGGCGGGGCGTGGCGCGAAGGGCAACTGACCCAGGCCGGCCATATGGTCATGGTGATCTGCATCACCTCGGAAGAGCGCGTCCCCGAGGTGTTGAAGCCAGTCTATGACGTGCTTGCCCGCCATATCGGCATTGTCACTGTGTCCGACGTGCAGGTCATCCGCGCCGACCATTTCTAGATTTTGGCCCGGTGGGCGTACGCCCCGGATGCACCGCCGATGACTATTCGGCGATACACACGGGGACACGTACTTGCCTGCCCTACGCCGCCTTCTTGCGCGGCGTGATCAGCTTCTGGCGCAAAAGCTCTTCTGCGATCTGAACAGCGTTGAGCGCAGCGCCCTTCCTGAGATTGTCGGAAACGCACCAGAAGGCGAGGCCATTTTCGACCGTTACATCCTCGCGAATGCGCGAAATGAACACGGCATCGTCGCCCGCAGACTCGAGCGGTGTGACGTAGCCACCCGGCTCGCGCTTGTCGATCACGAGGACGCCAGGCGAGCGGCGCAGGATCTTGCGCGCTTCTTCCACCGAAATCGGGCGCTCGAACTCGACATTCACGGCCTCGGAATGGCCAATGAACACCGGCACGCGCACGCAGGTCGCCGTCATCTTGATCTTCGGATCGAGGATCTTCTTGGTCTCGACCGACATCTTCCACTCTTCCTTCGTGTAGCCATCCTCCATGAAATCATCGATCTGGGGAATGACATTGAAGGCGATGCGCTTTTGAAACTTCTTGGTCTCGATGGGGTCCGAGACGAACACGGCGCGGGTTTGCTTGAACAGCTCGTCCATGCCGTCCTTGCCTGCGCCAGACACGGACTGATAGGTCGATACCACGACCCGCGTGATCCCGGCAGCTTCATGCAAGGGCTTCAGCGCCACGACGAGCTGGGCTGTCGAGCAGTTCGGGTTTGCGATGATGTTGCGCTTCCTGAAATCCTTCAGCGCGTGCGGGTTCACTTCCGGAACAATCAGGGGCACGTCGGAATCATAGCGCCACGCCGACGAGTTATCGATCACGATGCAGCCCTGCGCCGCGATCTTGGGCGACCATTCCTTCGAGACCGTGCCACCCGCAGACATCAGGCAGATGTCGGTGTCTGAGAAGTCATAGCTCTCAAGCACGCGTGTCTTCAGAATGCTGTCGCCAAAGCTGACTTCGGTATTCATCGAGCGGCGCGAGGCCAGCGCGATGACTTCGGACACGGGGAACTTTCGCTCGGCCAGGACCCCGAGCATTTCGCGCCCGACATTGCCGGTGGCACCTACGATGGCAACCTTGAAAGACATGTTATGACCCACTTGTTGTCTCCCCGGAATGGATCGGACGGGAACCGTCCGCCCGCCTCTCCCGCACCGCGGGGAGAGAAGCGGAACGAGCGAAGCCTCACGCGGTTGTGCGCGTGGTGAATTTGCTCGTCGTTTTGGTCGCGTGGCGCACGTGGCTCTCCGCACCGCAGGGGAATGGAATGGCTTGAAACGAAATTACACCTGATCTGTCAAGAGTGTGTTGACGGCTCTTCCCCTTGGCCCGGCAAAAACGATATCATTCCACGATGTTTCGCTTGTTCGATCCTGGCCTCGGGCCCCTGATTGCCGCCGTCATTGCGGACGGGCACTCCGATGCCAGCGTCATCGACGCCATCCGGCGGATCGGCCCTGCGGTTGAGGCAGTCATTCTGGTGGCGATAGAAAAGCCAGAAGGCGCTTCCCATCCCGTAGCCATCGCGCCGCCAGAGCGCGCCGCCCGTCTTGCCGCCGCAACCCAGTGGGCTTTGCGGGTTCATGGCAAGATCCGGGGCGTCGTCCTGATTGACCCTGCTTTCGAGAGCCATGCCTGGCAGGCCATTGAGGCGCTGAAGGCCAAGCCATCGGCCATGGTTGCCGAGGGGCCTGATGGGTTGGTGCTCTGGCCGGCAAGCATCAGTATCGAGGAGCCTGCAACATGAGGCTACTGCTTCTCGCTTTGTCCATCTTGGTCTCAGCCCCTGCGGCGCACGCGCAGCAAAGCCTCAGGCTTGGCACGGAGGGGGCCTACCCGCCGTTCAACGTGCGCAACGAAGCCGGCCAGCTCAGCGGTTTTGATATCGATGTCATGGACACGCTGTGCCAGCGCGTTCAGGCAAGCTGCACATGGGTGATCAAGGACTGGGATGCGCTGCTGCCCGCGCTTCTAGGCGATGAAATCGATGTTGTTGCGGCTTCTCTTCCCATCAACGCCGAGAGCAAGCGCCAGGCGCTTTTGACCGCGCCCTACTACCGCACCCCTGCTGCCTATGCGACGCGGCGCGAGGGTGGAGCGGGTGAAATCCGCCTTGATGCCATTCAGGGATTTGTCTTTGGCTCGGTTTCAGCCAGCGTCCAGGGCACGTTCATCGAGGAGATGGCCCGCACTGGCGGCGCGCGCTCAAGGCTTTATGGCACGCTTGAGGAGGCTGGCACGGAGCTCGCTGAAGGGCGTGTTGATGCGCTGTTTGCCGACAAGTTTGCGCTTGATGAATGGCTGAGGACGCACCCCGAGGGGCGCTGCTGCCGGCTGGTGGGGCGCGATATCCATGAGCCGCGTGTCTCGGGCGAGGGCGCCGCGTTTGCGGTCAGGCCTGACCGCACCGCGCTGCGCGATCAGCTCGATCAGGCGCTGGAAGCGATCAAGGCCGATGGCACTTACGCAACGATCGCGCGGCGCTGGTTTCGATTTGATCCGCGCTGAGCCGGCCAGACCTGATCATCGGGCATTAGCCACATCTCGAGATGATCGCCGCAACGGCGTTTCCTGCCCATGGAAAAGTCGGTAGGACACCGGGCGTTCGACAGGAGATGAGATGGGTTGGGAGATCTGGAGCCTTTTTGCGGCAGCATTCATCTCCGCAACCATTCTGCCCGGTGGGTCGGAAGCGGTTCTTGTTGCCACGATTGCGCTCGGCTCGGTCGACTGGGTGACGCTCGTGGCCGTCGCAACCCTGGGCAATACGCTCGGATCAGCCACGAACTGGATGATCGGGCGCTTCTTTGCCCAGTACAAGGACCATCCCAGATTTCCGCTTTCGCCTGAAAAGTACGAGAAGTATGCGGGCTGGTACGCAAAGTGGGGCGTGTGGACGCTGGCCATGTCCTGGGTGCCGCTGATCGGCGATGCCTTGACGATTGTCGCTGGCCTGATGCGGGCGCCGTTCTGGCTTGCCATGATCATTATCGCGCTTGCGAAAGGCGCTCGCTATGTCCTGGTCGCCATTGCGACTGTCTATGGCATCCAGTTCTTCGGGCTCTGATCGCGATGCGGCGTCAGGATCGTTGAGGGCATTGGCTCAAACCTTGACATAGAAGCGCGTCCGGGGACAAAGACGCGCCATGTTGTTTCTGCTGCCCGCGCTCCTGATCGCCCTAACGCTTCTTCTGACCGAAGGGTCAGTGGCCCAGCATGCCCATGGCCAGCACGCCACAACAGAGGCTGAGCAGCGCGCGGGTGATCTCGTTTTGACGCGCACCTGGACCAGGGCA
>JAIYEB010000219.1 GCA_027487195.1 Hyphomicrobiales bacterium
GAGGGCGCAGCCCTTGTTGAGGGCGCGCGTACCGGCCTGCAGATCCAGACCGGAAGGGCCACTGCGGATGGGATCAGGCTCAGGGTCACGCTCGAGCCCTCAGACCTGCCGCATGTGTTTGACATTGATGCCGAGGCCAAGAGCAATGAAGGGCGTCCGACGCTTACCGGGCAGTTTCGCTGGCGGGAGCGGGCAGCATCGGAAAGTCCTGAAGCGGCGGCGGGATGGCGCGCTGAAGCGAACGGTGAGGCGCGGTTTGATCGGCTGACGCTGCGCGATATTCGCATGTCGACCGGCTCCGTAGAGCGCTCACTTGCCTTTACTGGCGCGCTCGAAGTCGCATTCGGCCCGCCGGCCCGCATCGATGGCGCGCTTGTTGCCCGCTCGATTGATCTTGATCGCATTCTTGCGTCTGCCCAGAGCCCGGAAAAAGACATTCCAAGCCTGCTTGCGAGGCTCGTTGGGTCTGTACCGCTTTTGGCGACACCCGCTGCGGACGGGCGCATTACGCTCGATGTCGGAGCGTTGACGCTGGGTGGCGACGTTCTGCGCGACGCCAAGCTTGATGCGCTCGCGCGGGGTGGTGCGTGGCAGCTCAGGGCGCTTGAAGCGCGCCTGCCAGGGCAGGGACAGCTGTCCATTTCCGGCGCGCTCGGCATGCGCGGCGGGCCAGTCCGCTTCGAGGGGCCGGTATCGCTGCAGTTGAGAGCGCCTGCCACGTTCGCCGCGTGGTTTTCCGGCGAAACCCTCAGTGGTGTACGAACCGCGCGCCCTGCGGCGGGTCCGATTTCGCTCGAGGGCCGCATGCGCATTGCCAGCGAGGGGTTTGATCTGCGCGACATGCTCCTCACCCTTGCCGGATCGGAAGTTCGCGGATCCGTTGGCATCAGCCCCCAGAGCGATGGCACATCGCGCCTGGAAGCACGGCTGACGGGCGCGGACATCAACGCCGAGCCCATCATGTCGTTGGTGTCGGCATGGCCACTGGCAGGAAGCCTGCCGCCGTTTGACATCACGCTCGTGAGCGAAAGGCTGCGCTACCGCGCGATTGATGCGCGCGGGGTGTCCGCGCACATTCGACAGGCGGTTGGCGGGATTGCGCTCGGACCTTTGAGCGTGCGCTCGCTGAACGGCATAGCGCTCCAGGCTGACGGACAGCTCGGGGTGACCGCTGGCGACATTGCCGGAACCATACAGGGCGATTCAGTTGATGACGCGGTTGCAGCGCTCGTCGATGCGTTTGGACAAAATGCGTGGCTGCAGATGCTTTCAAGCCGTCGCGGCGCTCTTGGCCCCCTGCGCCTTGAGGGGCGCTTGACCGGTGAGCGGACCGGCCCGCTTCGCCTCCAGATGAGAGGCAGCGTTGGGTCCGTCGAGATGGATACCGAAGTGCGCTTTGAGGCCCTCGGCGGCGCGCTGACCCACATTCAAAGCCGCATGTCGGCGGCAGAGACCCGTAGCATGTTTGGCCTTCTTGGCCTTTCAACCGGCGAAACCTCAACACCCGGCGGGCGCGCAACCCTCAGTATCGACGTTGCGCCAGCCCAGGGCTCGCGCCATCAGCTGAGCCTCCAGGGTAAGATCCAGGACGGCAATATCGCTGCGGAAGGGCTGATCGGGCTGCAGACCGGCGAGATTCCTTCCCCGGGTCTGCTGGTCCGGCTTGATGTGCCGGATGCGGTTGGATTGCTTTCAAGCGCGGGTGTTGCGGCAGGTGCACTGGAACCTTTCCCGTTGATGCTGGCCGCTCGCGTGACCCGCTCGGGTGCAGCCTACACGATTGACATCAGCGACATGGAAAGTGGCGCTGAAACGGGCTCCGGTCAGATCACGCTGACGCCGGGTTCACCGATCGCCGTTGGCGGGGAGCTTTCGCTCGGACGGATTGATGTGCGCCGGATCCTTTCGCCTGTTCTCGGCCAATTGCCAGAGGGCAGCGCAACCGGATTTTCATCTGCGCCATATCTGAGCCGCGCACCGGTCTCCCTGCAGGGCAGGGTGGCGCTTACCGCGCGCTCGATTGAAATGTTCGATCCGCGCGTTACCGTGCGCGACAGCCGGACGACACTTGTGTTTGCCAATGGTGGAGCTGCGCTTGAACAGCTGACCGGCCAGTACGCAGGTGGGCGGGTTCAGGCCAATCTTGCCATTGAACGCGTGAATGAGGGTTTGCGCACAAGCGGGCGACTGACGCTTCAGCGCGCGGACCTTGGCCAGATCGTCTGGCAGGGCGCGGCGAGCGGGCGCATGGACCTTGACGTCACGTTTGATGGGCGCGCCCGTTCACCCGCAGCGCTTGCCGGCGCCATCAGGGGGCAGGGGCGTATCGTGCTCGATGACCTGTCCATCAACGGGCTCTCATCCGAGACCATCCCCGGGATTGATCGCCACCTTGCCCAGAACGCGCCGATTGATGCGCCGCGCATTGCGCCGATTGTCGAGGCGGGCCTTGCAGGTCGCAGGACTGCGGCGGGAAGGCTTGATCAGGCATTTGAGATCGAACTTGGAACGATCAGGCTCAATCGCTTGCAGACCGAGGGCTCAGACCCTGTGTCAGGTCGCGTCACTTTCGAACTGCCGCGCTGGGCGCTCGACGCGGAGCTGTCCATGCCGCTTCGCCAGGCCGGGATTGATCCAGCCCGCCTGCCAAGAACAATCCTTGCCTTTCGTGGGCCGCTCGAGACGCCTGAGCGCCGGGTCGATGTCCGCCAGATCGTGGATGCGCTGAATTTGCGCCGGTTTGAGCAGGATGTGAACAGGCTCGAACGTCTGC
>JAIYEB010000164.1 GCA_027487195.1 Hyphomicrobiales bacterium
CGCTCCGGCAGGACGTGGCCTTGCTCCGACAATTCCTCGAGCGAATCCGCGCCAGTCGCCCACTGCCCCGTGGCTGTCTTCTTCCCGCCGGGAAGCGACATTTTGCCAAACAGGATATCACCAAGCTGTTTTGGCGATCCGAGATTGAACACCTCGCCCGCCAACTCATGAACTTCAGCTTCAAGCCGTGCCATGCCCTGCGCAAACTCGCCGGACAGGCGCGATAGGATTTGCCGGTCGATCAGAATGCCGCGCCCTTCCATCCGATGAAGAACGGGAACCAACGGCCGCTCCAATGTCTCATAGACCGTGGCGAGGCCCTCAGCGGCCAGACGTGGCTTCAAGAGCCGCCACAGGCGCAAGGTGACATCGGCATCTTCCGCTGCGTAGGCGGTTGCCTTGTCTATGGCGACCAGAGAAAAATCCTTAGTGCCTTTTTGCTCTGCGGTGACCGTCTTGAATGAAATGGGCTCATGAGACAGCCAGCGTTTTGACAGCTCATCCATGCCATGCGAGCCGCGCCCCGCATCGAGCACGTAGGAAATCAGCATGGTATCGTCGATGGGCGAAACGATGGCCCCATAGCGCGCGAAAACCCCGAGATCATATTTGAGGTTCTGCCCGACCTTGAGAACGGACGCGTCTTCGAGCAGGGGTTTCAGCGTTGAAATCACGACATCACGCGCGATCTGCCCCTCGACAAGGCCGCCACCGAACAGCCCGTCGCCACCGCGATGGCCGATGGGAATGTAGCAGGCATCACCAGGCCCAAGCGCGAGGGATACGCCGACAATGTCACCCGTGACACTGTCCAGCGCATTGGTCTCGGTATCGACGGCAACAACACCGGCCTTTCTGGCGCGGGCGACCCAGGCCTCAAGCTCGCTCAGGCTTGTGACCGTCTTGTAGCTTGTGGGGTCGATGGACTGCGTCTCCGCGCGGCGCGCGGCCACCAGATCGGCCGGTGTCATGTCTCCGTCAGGCGATGATGCAGCGGCCGGCGCTGGGACGCCGCCAGCCTGCAAGGCAACGGGGGCTGTTGCTGGGGCGGGCTTGAACGGGTCCGCTGCGCGCTCAAATGCGGGCACCTTCGCACCGCCCGTCATGAAATCCGCGTCGGGTTCAACCTCGTTCGCATCGACCTGCCAGATCTCGGCAACGCGGCGTGTGACGGTATTGAACTCCATTGCCTTCAGGAAGGCGACGAGCGCGCGCGCATCCGTCTCCGTGAGCGCAAGATCATCGAGCGGCACGTCGAGAGGCACATCATCAACGAGCCGCACGAGCTCGCGCGACATCAGCACCTTCTTGACGATTTCCGGATCCGTCAGGGTCTCGCGCTTCTTCGGTTGCTTGATCTCCCCGGCCCGTTTCAAGAGCGTATCAAGATCACCGTACTCGGCGATAAACTGTGCCGCTGTCTTGATGCCGATACCCGGCGCGCCGGGAACGTTGTCGGTGGAATCACCCGCAAGCGACTGGACATCGACAACGCGATCGGGTGGCACGCCGAAGTACTCGACGACTTCCGCTGCCCCTATGCGCCTCTCGGCCCGCCCGCCTTTTGCCTGATCGCCCGAGGCCGGGTCGTACATGGAGACACCAGGGCCTATGAGCTGCATCAAATCCTTGTCAGCAGAGACGATCAGGACCTCTGCGCCTCGCGAAACAGCCTCGCGGGCGTAGGTCGCGATCAGATCATCCGCCTCGTACTTGACCTGTTCGACCGGCAAGAGCCCAAACGCGCGAACGGCCGCGCGCATGAGCGGAAACTGCGGCACGAGATCAGCAGGCGGCTCTGAACGGTTGGCCTTGTAGTCGGGGTAGAGCTCTTTTCGAAAGGAATCCTCGGACTTGTCGAGAATGAGGCCGAGATGGGTTGGCCGCACGCCCATGACGCCGTCGCGCACAAACTGAAGAAGCTTGACGCAGAACAGGCGCACAGCCCCGGTTGGCAGGCCATCCGAGCGGAAATTGTAGCGCCGGTCCTGATTGATCGACTGGAAATAGGCGCGAAACACGAAGTTCGAGCCATCGATTAGAAAAACCCGGGAGCCGGGGCCGACGGGGCCGGGATGTGACATGTGGAACCTCAAACGGCGCTTGGAGCGAAGCGAGGTGTTGCGCGCTGAGGGGGCAAGGTCAACTGGCTTGATGCACGCGTCCCGAGGGTTGCGAGCGATCTACAGGCAGAAGTCTGGTTGCTGCACCCAAGGAGGTGCCCGGCGACCACCGGCTTCGCGGCTCACGCCGCTCCAATGCTTGATTGCGGCGTCTCCGGCACAGGTGTCAGCACGGGCCTGCCATCTTTCCACGCCAGGAGGTTTTCAATGACCAGCGCCCCCATGCGCTCACGCGTTTCATGCGTTGCCGAGCCAACATGCGGCAGCAGAACCGCATTCTCGATCTCGAAGAAGCGAGGGTCAGGCCTTGGCTCATTCAGGAAGACATCAAGGCCGGCCATGCCGAGCTTGCCGGTCTGCAGCAGCTCAAGCAACGCCGGCTCATCAACCACCGAGCCGCGCGCAACATTGATGAAACAACCCGTTGGGCCGAGCGCCTCAAGAACCTCACGGGTGATAAGGCCGTTGGTTTCAGGTCCGCCGGGTACGATCACGATCAACACATCAACTTCGCGCGCCAACGAAACCAGGTCGGGCTGATGGCGAATGCCGAGGCCAGCGACCGGGCGGCGCGTATGGTAGGCGACCTCGGCCAATGTGAAGCCGGAGAGACGGCGGGCAATCGCCTGGCCAATGCGGCCCATTCCAACGATGCCTACGCGCTTGCCAACAAGCGTTGCAGTCCACGGGGCCTTCGTGTTGGCCCATGCCCCCGAGCGTATGAACCGATCGAGCATGGGAAAGCGGCGAATGGTTGCGAGCAAAAGGCCGATTGTGGTGTCAGCAACCTCATCATCGAGAACGCTGGGCGTGTTGGTGATCATGATGCCACGATCAACGCATGTCGCGACATCAATCGCATCGTAGCCAACGCCAAAATTCGCGACGATCTCAAGCGCCGGCAACAGGGCGAGACGCGCGGCTGTCAGCGGTCCTGCAGCCCCGCCGGCCATTGCAAACCGGCAGGATGCGCCAATGCGCGCAATCACCTCGTCCGGATTGTCGGGCGCATAGGCCCTGTGAACAGTGAAATGAGTCTGAAGCGCGACTTCAGCTTGGGGCGGCAGAAGGCCGAATGAAATGAGAGCTGGGTTGGTCATGCGTATGATCTAGAACACAGCATGCCCACCAGGAAAGCCGGATCTACGGCTCAAGCTCGGCATCCCAATAGAGATAATCAAGCCAGCTCTCATGCAGATAGTTCGGCGGGAAGTGCCGTCCGGCAGCATGAAGATCAAACACGGTGGGGCGGAACGGCTCATAGCTTGGCACCATGTGCGCCTCGCGCGGCAGGCGGCTGCCCTTCTTCAGGTTGCAGCAGGCGCAGGCGGTCAAGACGTTTTCCCAGGTCGTTAACCCACCCCTTGAGCGCGGGATGACGTGATCAAAGGTCAGATCATCGGTTGCGCCGCAATACTGACAGGAGAACCGATCGCGCAGGAACACGTTGAAGCGGGTAAAGGCGGGATTGCGCGACGGCTTCACATAGGTCTTGAGCGACACGACGGACGGCAGCCGCATCTCGAATGTGGGGCTTCTGACGGAGCGCTCATACGTCGAGACAATGTTCACTCGATCAAGAAAGACAGCCTTGATCGAGTCCTGCCAGGACCACAGCGACAACGGAAAATAGGACAGCGGACGGAAGTCAGCATTGAGGACCAACGCAGGGTGTGCATCTGGATGGGTCATCACCGTCAACGCGCCTACCTCCACGTCTGGGGCCAAAGCCCCCGGAATCATGAACAGCCGAAACGTAGCCGTACTATAGCGCGCATGACGAGCGTGTGAAGCCGGGCTTCACAGCGGGTTCAGTTCAGCAGGCGAGCCGCGACATTCGCGTTCCAACAGACCTTCAAGAGCGGCCCTGAGCGCGCTAAGCGATGAGCATGATGACTGAAACGACCTCCACCATCCACGCACACGACAATCCCGAAACGGCAGCGGAACAAGCCAGGGCCAAGGCTTGGTTCGAAAATCTGCGCGACCAGATCATCGCGCGTTTCGAGGCGTTGGAGGACGCGGGTGGACAAGGCGGCGATGGTCGAGCGGCAGGCCGGTTCACGCGCAAGCCCTGGACGCGCAATGATCACACCGGCGCGCCCGGTGGCGGCGGCGTGATGTCGATGATTGCCGGGCGCGTATTCGAAAAGGCTGCCGTCCATACCTCAACAGTCTACGGCACATTTTCTCCCGAGTTTGCAAAGGAAATGCCCGGAGCCGGGAGCGACCCACGCTTCTGGGCCTCGGGGATCTCCTTGATTGCGCACCCCTGGAATCCGAACGTGCCGACCGTGCACATGAACACCCGCATGGTTGTGACGTCCAAACGCTGGTTTGGCGGCGGAGCTGATCTGACGCCGGTTCTCATGCGTCGCCGCACACAGGAAGACCCTGACACAGTCGGGTTTCACGCAAGCTTTGAGAAGGCCTGTGCGGACCATCCAGGCGTTGGCGACTATCCACGCTTCAAGAAATGGTGCGACGACTATTTCCATCTCAAGCATCGAAACGAACCACGCGGCATTGGCGGCATTTTCTACGACGGTCTGGCAACAGGGAACTTTGATGCAGACCTCGCCTTCACGCGCTCGGTTGGTGAAGCTTTCCGGGACATCTATCCAACGATCGTGTCATCGAACGTGACAAAGACCTTCACCGACGAGGACGAGGCGGAAATGCTGGTCCGCCGGGGTCGCTACGTTGAATTCAATCTGCTGTTTGATCGCGGAACAACTTTTGGCCTGAGAACAGGTGGAAACGTTGAGTCGATCCTGTCGAGCCTACCACCGCGCGTCCGCTGGCCTTGATACGCACATTCGGTTGCGCAACCAGCATACGCCGCTAAGCTAGCGTCGCATGCCCAAGACAAGCCCATGGCGATCGAACTGGAAACCCATGGCCGTGGGTGCCGCCCTTGGAACCGGGGTTGCGTACGTCTTTGTCAGCGGCTTGCACCGCATCATCAGCTACGAAATGCTGCTGCAGAACTACGAGATTTTGGCAGGCTTCGTTGCTGACCAAGGCCTCGTCGCGATTTTGTTGTTTGGCGCGATCTATGCGAGCGCGGTGGCACTGTCCGTGCCCTGCGCACTCGTCATGACATTGACCGCAGGCGTCCTCTTCGGGACATGGGTCGGGGCCAGTGTCGCTCTTGTCGGTTCCAGCCTGGGCGCCTGTGCGCTGTTCCTGATCGCACGCACAACCGTTGGACGCGTTGTTGCCTTGCGCGCCGGCCCTGCTTTTGCACGGTTCACATCGGGGTTTCGCAAGGATGCGTTCAACTATCTCCTGATGTTGCGGCTGACGCCCATCATACCGTTCTGGATGGTCAACCTCGCTCCAGCGCTGGTTGGTGTCCGCTTTCGCACCTTTGCCGCAGCCACCTTCATTGGCATGACGCCAACGACGCTAGCTCTTGCCTCGGCGGCTGCCGGTCTTTCCGGCGTTATACAGGCACAGGCCGCCGAGCTCAGAACATGCCGCGAAGGCGGCGTGGCTACGTGTGAAGCCAACTTTGACCTGTCTTCGCTCCTGTCGACACAAACAGCGCTTGCGCTTGTCACTCTGGCAACGCTGGCGCTCGTTCCTGTCCTGGTCCGGCGATGGCAGGCGCGGTCAACGACACAAGCGCCATGACGTTGATTTTGCC
>JAIYEB010000262.1 GCA_027487195.1 Hyphomicrobiales bacterium
CGTCAAGATCGAAGCGCGCGCCTGCTTCAGTACTGCAACGTGTTTTCGCAATCTTCATCACCGCCCGCGTGACGGGCGCAAAGCCTCATGCTAGCGAGCAGTGATCTTGCAAGAGGACTGTCATGACGATCCATCCCGTCGCCGCTTTTGATCGCATCGGCGAGGAAAACGCCTTCGCGGTTCTCGCACGCGCGACCCAACTCCAGCATGCCGGCAAGGACATCATCAATCTCGGGATTGGTCAGCCTGATTTCCCGACGCCCGCGCACATTGTGGAAGCCGGCATCAAGGCGCTGAGAGACGGGCAGCACGGCTATACGCCCGCAACCGGGATCCTGCCCTTGCGCGAGGCGATTGCGGCCGATGTCCTGCGACGCCTGTCGGTTGAGGTTTCGCCAGAACAGATCGTCGTCGTGCCTGGCGGCAAGGTGACGATGTACATGGCGATCTTGATGTTCGGCGAGCCGGGCGCGGAGATTTTGTATCCGGACCCTGGCTTTCCGATCTATCGCTCGATGATCGAGTATACCGGAGCGACACCCATCCCCGTTCCCATGCGCGAGGCGAACGGATTCGGCTTCTCAGCCGAGGAAGCCCTGTCGCTGCTGACACCGCGCACGAAGCTCATCATCCTGAACTCGCCCGCCAATCCAACAGGCGGCGTCACGCCGCGCGCGGAACTGGAAAAGCTGGTGAAGGGTCTCGCTGATCGCCCGGATATCGCCATCCTGTCCGATGAGATCTACGGGCAGATGACCTACGATGGCGAAGCGCATGCAAGCCCCCTGTCCTATCCTGAGGTCGCCGACCGGGTCATCCTGCTTGACGGGGCGTCAAAGACCTACGCCATGACCGGGTGGCGACTTGGCTGGGCGATCTGGCCAAAGCCGCTGATGGCGGCGGCCCGCAAGCTCGCGGTCAACTCGTTCTCCTGCGTGAACGCGCCAACCCAGTTTGCCGGCATTGCGGCGCTGAATGGTCCTCAAGCCTGCGTCAGCGACATGGTTGCAGCGTTTGACCGCAGGCGGAAGCTTGTTGTGTCAGGCCTCAACACGCTTCCGGGTGTCTCTGCCGTGACGCCGAAGGGCGCATTCTATGCGTTTCCAAACATTCGCGGCACGGGCTGGAAGGCCAAGCCGCTTGCGTCTGCGCTGTTGGAGGACACCGGCGTTGCCACCCTTGGCGGCCCTGACTTTGGCGTGCATGGCGAGGGATATCTGCGCCTGTCCTACGCCAACTCCGAAGAGAACATCGCGCGTGCGCTTGAGCGTGTTGCAGAGTTCCTGACCCGGGTGCGCCCACAATGAATGCGATCTCGATTGGCGAAGTGATGGTCGAGCTTTCGGCCGGCGCTGACGCACGGTTTGGTCTGGCCTTTGGCGGCGACAGCTTCAACACGGCCGTTTATCTCGCGCGCTGCGGGGTCGAAACCGGCTATGCCACGGCCCTTGGCGATGATGGCTTTTCCGCGCAGACGCTTGCGCTTGCGCAGTCCGAGAATGTCTCGACCTCGTCGATTCTGACGACCCCGGGGCGCACGATGGGCCTCTACCTGATCGAGACAGATCCAAAAGGCGAGCGCCGCTTCACCTACTGGCGCGATACATCGCCGGCGCGCGACCTGTTTGAACTACCTGGCTGGCAAGGCGTTGCGGAGCGCATTGTCCAATCCAAGATCGTGCATTTGTCCGGAATTACCCTGTCGCTCTATTCGGACATCGGGCTTGGACGGCTGTTTGCCACCCTTGAAGAAGCGCGCAGGGCCGGCGCGTCCGTCGTGTTTGATGGCAACTTCCGGCCAAGGGGCTGGCGCGGCGACCTTGATCGCGCCCGACGGATCTATGGCATGGCGCTGGCGCGAGCCGACGTCGCGCTCCCCACAGCCGAAGATGAGGCCATGCTGTTTGGAGACGCGTCGCCAGTGGCAACGCTTGAGCGCATCTCAAAGGCCGGCCCGCGCGAGATCGTGGTCAAGCTTGGTGCGGATGGCGCCATTGTTGCGTCCGCCTCGGGTGTCGAGCGCGTGCCGGTTCCAAACGCTGTCGTGCCCGTCGATACGACGGCGGCAGGGGATTCGTTTGATGCGGGCTATCTGGCGGCGCGCCTCAAGGGTGCAAGTCCGGTCGAGGCAGCGTTGGCAGGCCATGGGCTTGCGGGCGTCGTCATTGCCCATCGCGGAGCGATTGTGCCGATGGAGGCAACGCTGCCCGTATGCCGCGCCATCCGCGACTTCATCCCGGCCAGAACCAGAGCGTCATGAGGCCTGCAAGGGGCGCCAGTGGCAGCGACAGCGCCACGCGCTTCCAGACCACGTCGGCGGGCATCAGCACCCGTTCCCAGACGATGACGCGGTTGAGCGATATGAGCGACCAGGCCGTCACGTAGGCGATGATGGCGGGCATGCCAGCGCCCGCTTTCAGCGCCGCAATGCCAACGGAAAAGCCAACAACCGGCCCGCCCGGCGTCAACATGCCAGACAGGCTTGCGATGAAGACACCGCGCACGCCGGACTCAGGCCCCAGAAGGGCTGCGACCGTCTCGGTTGGCAGGAGCTTGGCCATGAAGCCCGCGCCGATGACGCCAAGCGCGATGCGCGGGACCATGAAGCGCGAGTCAATCCAGGTCCGCTTCAAGCCGGCTGACAGCGTGCCATCCCCGCGCTTCCAGGCCACGTAGATGAGCGCGGCTGCGACCAGCCAAAGCGAGGCGGCCAAAAGCAGCATGATCATGGCGCGGATTTCCAGCGCGCGCCGATCCTGACCGCAAACCTCGCCATTAGCCCTGCGATGAACGGAAAGGGCAGCGAGATCAGGAAGCGCCAGAACACGAAGTCCGGCCCAAGGAACGGCATCTCCCAGATCATGGCGCGCACGATGCCAATGGCGTGCCACGCCGTCAGGAAAGCGACCGTTGCACCAAGGTCTGCCCCGAGCGTCAGGAAGGCTGCAGCCATGGGGAAGATCGAGACGGCCCCGCCCGGCATGATCATGCCGGCAAGCGTTGCAACAGCCAGCCCCTTCAGCCCCGAGTTGGCACCGACATATCGCACCACAACGCCCGATGGCACGAGGAGCGCCACGAACACGCCAATCAGAAGGCCAGCAATCACCTTCGGCACGATCTCAAGAAACAGCAGGGTGTCTTCGGTCAGAATATGCAGGACAGCGTCAAAACCTTCGATGCGCCAGGTCTGGATCGCACCCGCAATGCCAAGGGCGATGACAAGGAACAGGCCAACGTCAAACATGTTGCGCTTCGGGCGACGCGCCAGCCGTTCAGATGGGCTTTCATCAGACATGCTGGCCTTGTTGCGCCGTCTGTCCGGTTTCGCCAGTTGTGAAAGACCCTGACAGACCTGCGCTCAGGGCATGGGCCCCAGCAGCAGGCCTGCCGGCACAGGCCACAGATGGCTGATGGCTATCTGAGGAACCCGGTGACCCGGGGCAGCCAGAGGACGATTTCGGGCACAAAGACCATCAGCCCAAGGGCTACCGTCAATGGAATGATGAACGGCAGGATATCGCGAATGATCTCGCGCAATGGCACGCGGCCAAGGGCCGACAGCACGAACAGCAAGAGCCCATAGGGCGGCGTGATCAGCCCGATCATCAGATTGACCACAATCACCACGCCGAAATGCACGAGATCGATCCCGAGCGCCTTTACCGCGGGCAAGACCACCGGGACGAACACCAGGAGCAGAACCGCCGCATCAAGAAAACAGCCAAGCAGCAGAAACAGGAGGTTGACCATCACGAGAAACAGGGTCGGTGTCAGCTCGAAGGCCGTGACCACGCCAACAATCCGCTGCGCCAGCTGTTCGGCGGTAATGGCGTAGTTGATGACAAACGCCGAGGCGATCAGAAGCATCACGACAGCGGACTGGCGCGCGCTTTCCAGCAGGACGGCGTAAAGCGCCTTCGCGCCGAGTTGGCGGTAGACGAAGGCGCCAAGCAGCATGGCGTAGATTGCGGCAACGGCTGCCGCTTCGGTCGGCGTGAACACGCCCGAGAACAATCCGCCAAGCAGCACCAGCGGAAGCGTCAGCGGTAGGATGGCGCGGCCAAAGACGCCGGGCAGATTTCGCAATGGCACCGGCACGCCGCGTGGCAGGTTGCGCGTGCGCGCCATGATCATGACCGCGACCATCAATGAGCCTGCCATCAGCAGGCCCGGGATTACACCCCCCATGAACAATGCGCCGATCGAAGCGCCCGAGAGGAGCGCATAGAGGATCATCGGGATCGATGGCGGAATGATCGGGGCGATGGTGGCCGAGGCCGCAATGAGGGCTGCCGAAAAGCCCGCAGGGTATTTTGACACATCGCGCATCATGCGCAGCGCCAGCATGCCGGGGCCTGCAGCATCCGTCACAGCACTTCCGGAAATGCCGGAAAACACCACCGACACGAGGATCGTCACATGACCAAGGCCGCCCCTGAAGCGCCCAACGACGGCATCTGCCGCCGCCCACAGACGCTCCGAGATGGTTGAAGCGTTCATGACATTCGCTGCGAGGATGAACATGGGCACAGCGAGCAGCACATAGAGCGTCGTCAGCGTGTTCATGGTCTGGTCGACGACGAGCCCAAGATCCTGGCCGGAAATGGCAAGATAGGTGATCGCGGCGGCGAACATGGAGAACGCAATCGGCACGCGCAGGCACACGAGCAGCAGGAACACGCCGACCAGCGCAAACAGACCAGCACTCATGATCTGGGCTCCGATGGCGTATGTTCTGTCACCGGGTCGCGCCCTTCAATATCGTCGAGCGTCGTTGTCCAATCCCGGCCCATGAGCCTGAATGCCATCAGAAGGCGACTTGCGATCAACATGACGATGAAAACACCAAATACCGAATAGGCAATGTCGAGCCGGACATCGAGGATGCTGGTTCGCTCGCGCCAGAGGAAGCGGATGTAGTCGAGCATGGCGGGTGACGCCGCAGCAAAAATCACGGCGGTGAGCAGCGCGCCAACGATGAGCACCACCCGTCTCCCGCCGGGCGGGAACCGCTCGTAGACAAGATCAAACGCCACGTGCTCCCGCTCGCGCACAACAAACGCGATCGATAGAAACGTGCACCAGATCATCAGGTAGATCAGGACCTCATCCGCCCACAGGATCGGGCGGTTGAAGGCGAAGCGCGCGACGATGTTTGAGGCAAATACCACGACGATCGCGCCAAACAGCAGCGCCGCCACGGCCTCAAAAAACTGTCGAACGCCCCTGAAAAGAGCGTTCATCCCTCGCCTCCCGCGCCTCAAGTCACCGCCGCAATTCGATCAGCAAGGCCCGGCGCCCAGCGCGGCGAAATGCCGGTTTCGACGTAGATCGCTGACATGGCCGTGCGGAACGGTGCCAGATCAGGCGTGGTGACGCGCAGGCCGGCTCCGGTAAAGAACTGGACAAGCGTCTGTTCATCGCCAAGGCGGCTGACATCGTTGAACTCGGCAGCCTGCTTGGTTGCCGCGCGCACGACATCCTTCTGGCGGTCGTTCAGCCTGTCGAAGAACGGCTTGTTGAAAGCCATGAAGACCGGTTGGACCATGTGGCTGGTCATGACGATCTGCTGGGTCACCTCATGCATGTTGGTCACGCGCGTGATCGGCAGCGGGTTTTCCTGAGCATCAATCGCGCCGTTCTTCAGCGCGAGATAGACTTCCGGGAAGGCCATCGGCGTTGGCGTTGCACCAAGGCCGCGCGCCAGCGCCACCCAGCCTGGACCGGGCGGAATACGCAGGCGTACGCCGGCAAGGTCTGCGGGTGAGCGGACCTCGCGCGCCTGGCGCAGATTGAGCTGACGGGTGCCGAGATAGATGATGTCGAGCACTTCGATCTGCATGCGCTCTGCAACCGTGCGGCGATATTCGGCGCCAATCGGCCCCGCAAAGGTGCGGGTCGCATGCCCCCAGTCGCGGAACGTATAGCCAGCCGAGAAGGCGCCATACTCGGCGATCTGCTGCTCGACCTCGAAGGTCGTCATGGTGAAACATTCGAGGTTGCCGCGCTGAAGCGCCGGCAGCTCGGTACCCTGACGAAACAGCGATGAATTCGCGTGCACCGAGATGTTGAGTTGCCCCGGCAATTCGCGGTCGACGATCTCCTTGAAGCGGACCATTGCGCGGGCAAGCCAGTCATTCTCATTGGCTGCAGTCGAAATCCTGAGCTGCACAGCCTGCGCCGAGGCTTGGCCCAGAAGCGCGGGTGCTGCGACGAGTGCTGCACCGCTGCCAATAAATGCGCGACGATTGATCATGTTCTGCCCCCGTGAGTGTCCGGCGCGCATCTTTGCGCAGACCGGCTCGGGAGCAAAGCCCTGTCCGGACAAAACAGGCCCGGTATAAACGCGGACCTGCTCAGCTCTTCTGGCGTCCGAAATCCGGCGCTGCCGTGTCCTGACCAGCCTGGAGAATGCTGCGGCGGATCGCGCGGGTGCGCGTGAAATGCTGGAACAGCGCGTCGCCATCGCCCCAACGAATGGCGCGGGCCAGCGCAGACAGGTCTTCATTGAAGCGTCCGAGCATCTCGAGCGCTGCTTCGCGATTGTACAGGAAGACGTCGCGCCACATCGTCGGGTCGGAGGCTGCAATGCGGGTGAAGTCGCGAAAACCGCCGGCAGAGAATTTGATGACTTCGCCCTCGGTCACCTGCTCAAGATCATGTGCCGTCCCGACGATGCTGTAGGCAATGAGATGCGGGATATGGGATGTGATCGCGAGCACGCGGTCGTGATGGTCTGGCGTCATCACCTCGACGTTGGAGGCTGCCCCGCGCCAGAACGCGGCCAGCCGGTCGACCGCTTGCGGATCTGTGCCCTCGGGAGGTGTCAG
>JAIYEB010000175.1 GCA_027487195.1 Hyphomicrobiales bacterium
CGATCTGGCTTGATGTCGGCAATGGCTTTGCGCATGCCGGAGGATTCAAGCTGGAACACGCCGACTGTTTCAGCCCGCTGCAGCTGGGCATAGGTCTTTGGATCATCAAGCGGCAGCGATGCAATATCGACGGTGATGCCGCGTTTGGCGATCAGATGGACCGCTTTCTCAAGCACGGTGAGTGTTTTCAGGCCGAGGAAGTCGAATTTAACTAGGCCTGCCTGCTCAACCCATTTCATGTTGTACTGGGTCACCGGCATGTCTGACTTTGGATCGCGGTAAAGCGGGACCAATTGGGACAGCGGACGGTCGCCGATCACAATGCCTGCGGCATGGGTCGAGGCATGCCGGTTCAGCCCCTCGAGCTTCTGGGCAATCTGCAGGAGCCTGCCAACCACCGGGGTTTCTTCCATGGCGATGCGAAGACGCGGCTCATCGGCGATCGCTTTTGACAGCGTGACGGGTGCTGCGGGATTGACCGGGACAAGTTTTGTCAGCTTGTCGACCTGCCCGTAAGGCATCTCAAGCACGCGCCCGACGTCGCGCATCACGCCGCGGGCCTGCAAGGTGCCAAAGGTTATGATCTGGGCGACCTGATCGCGGCCATACTTGCGCTGAACGTAGCGGATGACCTCTTCGCGCCGGTCCTGACAAAAATCGATGTCGAAGTCTGGCATCGACACGCGATCAGGATTGAGAAAGCGCTCAAACAGCAGATCAAACCTGAGCGGATCAAGATCGGTGATGAACAGTGACCAGGCCACAAGTGAGCCTGCGCCTGAGCCGCGTCCGGGCCCTACGGGAATACCTTCGGATTTTGCCCATTTAATGAAATCCGAGACGATCAGGAAGTAGCCCGGAAACTGCATCTTCTCGATAACGCCCAGCTCAAACTCGAGGCGGGCGTCATAGACCTCGCGGGTCGTCCCAGGCTTCAGACCGTGCGTTTCAAGACGCAGTTCGAGACCTTCACGGGCCTGACGGCGCATTTCCCGGGCTTCAGCCGCAAGTGCTTCGGTTGCATCCGTGTCGAGCGCAACGAAGCGAGGCAGGATTGCCTTGCGCGTTCGAACCCGCGAGACCACGCGCCTGGCAAGATCCACAGTCGTCGACAAGGCTTCGGGAAGGTCGGCAAACAGCGCCTGCATTTCCGCGCGCGATTTGAAGCGGAACTCCGGGTTGAGCCGACGGCGATCATCGTCAGAAATCAGGCGCCCCGCCGCAATCGCCAGCAGCGCATCGTGGCTTTCAAAATCGTCTGACGTGGCAAAAACCGATCCGTTGGTCGCAAGGATCGGAAGTCCCTTGGCATAGGCCCATGACAACAGCTCGGCCTCAATTGCGCGCTCTTCCTTGGCGCCATGGCGCTGCAACTCAACCGCCATATCGCCACCGCTGAGCCTCGCCAGAACCTCAAGGCGCGCAGCGGCAATTTCGCCCCGCCCTTCCAGAATCAAAGGATCAAGCGCGCCCATTGGCCCGCCCGTCATGATGGTAAGCCCGTCGAGATGGCGTGACAGCAACTCCAGCGACACGTACGGGTCGTCCGCCCCTTGTGTGTCGAGGAAGGCCCGCGACGTCAGATGCATCAGGTTGTGAAATCCGGCATCGGTTCGCGCAATCAGCCCAATCGAGCCATGCGACAGGATGCGCCCGTCCCTGCCCGGCGCGCGGTCGGCAAAATCAACCCGGAGCGTCAGGCCAGCGATGGGCTGAATGCCGGAGCCTGCGGCCTTTTCGGAGAATTCCAGCGCGCCAAAGAGATTGTTGGTGTCGGTGAGCGCCACAGCCGGCTGGCCATCTGCCTTGGCCAGTTCAACGATCTTCGGAATCGTCAGCGCGCTTTCAAGAAGCGAATAGCTTGAGTGCACTCTGAGATGCACGAATCCCGGTGTCGTTGCAGCGTTGGCCATGTCCTGATGTGTCATCCCAAGCGCTGCGGAGACAAGGGGAAAGCAGCGTGTTGACAACGGCTAGGCTGTGAATTCCGGGCCTTCATACCCGTGCGGCAAGCCGATGCGTCCGCCCTGCAATGCCATGGTCGCGGCCGAGACGGCGTTCTTGACCTTTGCCGGCACGTCAGCGGCAAGCGCAAGGTCAACGACTGCAGGGGTCTCGATGCCCATGACGCGAATGTTCGTTGTGAGTGTGCCTTGTTCTGCGCTGGCAACGGCTGCAACAACGGCAAGATCAATCCGCGCAAGGGCAGAAGCGACAAACGTGACGGGGTCGATACTCGTCCAGTCCGAGACATTGCCAATCAACCGTGCATGGCCTGCACGTGCCGCGCGGATTGCACCCGGGCGCGAGGCATTGAGCATCGTGAAGATGACGTCGGCACCTGCCCTGATCTCGGCAGCGGTCCAATGCTCGGCCATGCCCTCGTCATCCTGCGAGCCGCAAAACCCGGTGAGCAATTTGGCACCGGTGCCGGCGTAGGTGACACCTGCGGCAAAGGCTGCGCGACCCAGAAGACCTGGTTTGACGCGATGGCCGGAGACATGCCCGACAATGCCTGTTCTGGTGAGATGGGCGGCGGCGACGCCTGCCAGAAAGGCGGACTGCTCCTGCATCACGCAAACGGAGCCAAGATGAGGGCCGCAGACAGAGCCCTGGATGACGGCAAACTGCGTGCCCCCTCCGGAAGACGCCACGGTGTCAGCGGCCTCGTCGCCCTGCCCGCCGATAAAGATCACAAGATCAGCAGATGCTGCAGCCCTGGTTCCAGCCTCGATCAGGACGTCTTTATCAAAGCTCAGGTCTGACAAGATCTCGATGCTGTGCTCTGCTTCGAGGGCAGCAAATCCCTGACGAGCGGCTGCGTTAAAGCCACCATCCTCAACCTTGCCAACAAACAGGCCAGCGACACGCATCAGCTCTCCTGTGCACCGGCCTCAATGATCATCGGACGCCATGCTGCGAGTTCGCGCGCAACATACTCCGAGAATGCTTGCGGCGACATGGCCCGATGAACCACGCCCCACTGCGCAAACTGCGCCTGCACCTGAGGCAAGGCAATTGCCGCCTTGACGGCCTGATCGATGCGCTCGGCAATGGCTGCTGGAAGCCCGGCAGGTGCTGAAACGCCAAGCCAGTTCTCGACAACGATGTCCTGCCCCTGCTCGCGGAACGTGGCGATGTCCGGCGCCAGTGCGAGACGTTCGGCGGAGCTCACTCCCAATGCCCGCCCTTCGCCTGCTCGAATGGAGGGCAGATTCTGCGGAAGCGAGTCGAAGTAGAGCTCAAGCGTGCCCGCCAGAAAGTCCTGACGCATTTGCGCAGAGCCGCGGTATGGCACGTGCACAATGTCGACGCCGGCCTTGGCCTTGAAGAACTCACCGACCACATGGCTCCACGAGCCCTGCCCGGATGAGCCGTAGTTGAGCTTGCCCGGCTCCCGCTTTGCACGTGCGATCAGGTCCTGAAGCGACGTGATCCCGGTGCGGGGCGAGGCAACCAGCACAAGATGGACACCCCCGATATAGGACACATGCGTGAAGTCGCGCATCGTGTCGTAGGGAACAGCCTTCATCTGGGTTGGTGCAATCGAGAACGGCGCGAGATTGCTCAGCATCAGCGCGTGCCCATCCGCTGCCTCACGCTGGAGCGCCAAAGCGGCAATCGAGCCGCCGCCACCAGGGCGGTTGTCGACAATGAATTGCTGCCCAAGCCGCTCCGACATGAATTGCCCAAGCAGCCTTGCCACCAGATCGCTTGACCCGCCGGGCGGGAACGACACGTAAAGCCTGATCGGACGGCTCGGCCACGGGGTCTGCGCACCTGCTGACGTTGTCGCAAGGCCAGCCATACCGGCAAGAACAGAGCGGCGCGTGATGTTCATGGCAGCAGCATCCTCAGGTGTATCAATCTTTGGAGGCAAGTGTGCTGCGAACCTGCCAATTCTGCCTGCTCAAATTGGTGGCAAGGCTGCACTGCAATGAGCCGAAAGCGGCTAGAAGAACGTTGAGATCTCTTCGAGCGGCTTCTTGATGATTGCGCGCTTTGGCACCGTTGCGTTGGCTTTTGGATGGCCGACGATCAACAGCACGTAGGCCTTGTCTCCTGGCGGGCGAGCGCAGATCTCGTTCAAAAAGCCCATCGGTGCTGGCGTATGGGTGAGGGTTGCAAGGCCTGCCTCATGCAGGGCTGCAATCAGAAAGCCAATGGCAATGTTGACTGATTCAGGCACGTAGTAGGGCTTCACCAGCTTGCCGGTGGTGTCTTTCGTGCGTCGTTCGCCAAAGCAGGCGATCAGCCAGGGCGCCTCTTCCAGGAACGGTTTTTGCCAGTTCGTGCCAAGTGGCGCGAGCGCATCGAGCCATTCCGCACCAGCGCGTCCGGCGTAGAACGCTTTCTCTTCTTCCTCGGCAGCGATCCTGATCCGGCTCTTGATGGCTGGGTCGCAGATCGCAGCAAAATGCCAGGGCTGAAGGTTTGCGCCGTTTGGCGCTGTCCCGGCAATGGTGATGGCCGCTTCAATGACCGCGCGCGGTACGGGCGTGCTGTCAAAATCGCGAACGGTCCGGCGCTTGAGCATGCGCGCACGCACCGCCTCAATTCGGGTCAAAAGCGCTGCATCATCAACGCGCGGACCGAAGTTGAGAGGTATGTGCTCGTCATCCATTCGGTTCAATCCGCAACCGGGCGACCATCAGGCGACCATCTTGATGGATCGACCTTGCCCATGCGGCCCTGGCGATAGTCATCCATGATTTTTATCAGGTCTTGCCGCGTGCTCATGATGAACGGGCCATAGGCCATAATCGGCTCTGCGATCGGCTTTCCGCCGCAAACCACGAAGCGGGCGCGCTTTGATCCGCCAAGAACCCGCACGATGGTTCCATCGCGCCGCATACCAACGAGATCGTGGGTCGAGACATGCGTCTTGCCCTGCCGGGTTTCGACCACGCAGTTCCCATCAAAACAGTAGAGGAATGCGTTTTCATCGGCATGAACACCCTGCTCGAACACGCCACCAGGCTCCAGAGTCACATCGATGAGCTGAACCGGATAAGGGGGTGTGAGCGCAGAGGTGACCCCATTCGATTGCCCGATGACAACCGCGATATGCGCCCCATCCTTCACGACAACCGGCACGTTCGCGCCGTCCATGTGGTGGTATCCCGGCTCCATGAATTTCAGGCGCTGGGGCAGGTTGATAAAGATCTGCAAGCCCCGCGCAGCCCGCCCGCGCTGCTCTGGAACCTCTTCGTGCACAATGCCGCGCCCGGCCGTCATCCAGTGGACATCACCAGGAGCAATTCTGTTGCGTGTTCCAAGACTGTCGCGGTTGATGAACCCGATGTCGGATTCAGGCAGCATATACGTCACCGGTGCAAAGCCCGCGTGGGGATGCGGCGCGAAGTACGGCTCCGACAGCGTATAGGCGTCGATCATGAGATAGGGATCCATGAACGGCGTCTCTTCATCATCGCCGAAACGATGGGCGCTGAAGCCGCGACCGGTCTCATGGTGCTCGGTTGGACGATGAACCAGCACGCTACGAAGCGTCATTCCGCTGCTCTCCTGAGATGATTTTCAATCGTCGTTTGGTCCAGACCCGTGGGACCGATGACAACAAGGCGGGTTGATGCGGCGCCGGCAAAGACGCCTTCCTGCGTAACAATCGTTGAGCCTGGCGTTGCCTGCAACACAAAGCGCTCTGGCTTGCCCCGAATGGCGACAAAGCCTTTGATGCGGAGGAGTTTGTGATCACGCATCAGGCCTGCGACCGCCTTTGCCAGGAATTGGCGGTCGTTGACCATTCCAAGGTCCAGCGAAAAGGCCACGAAGTCATCGTGGTCATGATCTTCCAGCTCTTGGCGCTCTCTCGGCCCTGCCGCAATCTTCAGGAGGGCGGCTGGA
>JAIYEB010000104.1 GCA_027487195.1 Hyphomicrobiales bacterium
GACCACGCGCCAAACCTTCCAGACCAATGGGACGTCATCGAACTTGCTGACGAACAGCATCCCTTCCGCCTGGCAACCTCGCCAGCGCGCTCGTTCCTGAACTCGACGTTCAACGAGACTGTCACATCCCGCAAGAAGGAGGGGCGTCCGGAGGTGATGATCCACCCCGACGATGCCGCACTCCATCACATTGCTGACGGAGCGAGGGTTCAGATCGGCAATGCGCGCGGTGTTGTTACGCTGCATGCCCGCTTTTTTGACGGCGTGCGCCGTGGTGTCCTGATTGCGGAAGCGATCTGGCCAAACGCAAGCCACGAAGACGGGCGTGGCATCAACACGTTGACCGGGGCAGATGCTGCCGCACCCGTTGGCGGCGCAGCATTCCACGACAACAGGGCGTGGATCAGGGCGGCACCATAGCAACTCCCCCAGGCGCGGCCCGTTCCCGGAAAGTCTCGCTGGCAGTTTGCCTTGGCTCGTTTAACCTGGGCCCAACACGCAACGGCAACTGAAGCCGTGCGATTTTCCGGGAGGATTTAATGCGTCGTTTGATTTTCGCCCTTGCGGGCAGTTTGTTGGCCCTTGGTCCCGCTGCGGCCCAGACCTATCCCAATCGCCCGATCACCATGATCGTGCCGTTTGCGGCAGGTGGTGCGTCTGATGTGATTGCGCGCCTTGTGGCTGAGGAAATGGGCAAGCACCTTGGCCAGCGCATCATTGCCGAGAACATTGGCGGGGCAGGCGGTGCGATTGCGCTCACGCGCGCTGCAGCCGCAGCACCTGACGGTTACACCATCGTCGTTGGCAATTCCGGGACCAATGCGGCGGGTTATGCAACACATGAGAATTTCCGTGTAACACCAGATGCCTTCTCGGGAATCGGCCTTGTCGCACGAACCGCTTCGGTCATTGCGGTCAAGCGCGACCTGCCACAGCAAAACCTTCGGGATCTCGTGGCTTTCGGGCGGGCAAATCCAGGCCGGCTGACATTTGGCCATGCCGGCGTTGGCTCATCGAACTACTTGATCTGTCGCCTGCTGATGGCTGCCACGGGTATCGAATTGACTCTCGTGAGCTATCGGGGGGCCAATCCGGCCAAGCAGGATCTCATGGCCGGATCGATCGATGGTGTGTGTGACAATGCAACGTCCATGAGCCCGCAGATCGCGTCCAACGAGGTGCGCGGACTTGTCGTGTCAGCCGCCGAGCGTGTGCCGCAATTGCCTGATGTGCCAACCAATTCGGAAGCCGGTTTCCCAGGCTTTCAGGCCAGCGGCTGGAACGCGGTGTTTGTGCCCGCAGCCACGCCGCAGCCGATCAAGGCGCGCCTCCTTGAGGCTCTAAGGGTTGCGATGGCGTCTGACTTCATCAAGCGCCGGTTCAACGAGCTGGTGACAACGATCCCGTCGCTTGAGGAACAGACGCCTGCCTTCGTTGATGCACTGGTCGAGCGTGAAGTGACGCGGTTTCGCGAGTTGCTGCGCAGAAACTGATTGGTGCTGCCTAGGAACAGGGTCTGGTCAGACCAGATCCTGGACCGGGTCCGGTGGCTTGCTCGCACGGGTCTCGACGATAAACAGCGTCAGGCCGGCTGCGACAATGATGGCTGCACCGGCAAACACGTTCCAGCTCGGAATATCGCCGAACACAAGCCAGCCGAGGATCACGGCCCAGACGATCAGCGTGTAGGTGTAGGGTGTCAGAACTGACGCCGGGGCGAGTTTCATGGCGCGCGTGATGCACATGTGCGCCGAAAGCGCGACAACGCCAAGGAGCGACAGGAGCGCGAAGTCAAACGGTGTCGGCGTGACCCAGCCCATGGGCAACAGCGCGATCCCCCCGATCAGCGCGCCAACCGTTTGCCAGGTGACGAGCGTCACATCCGGCGTGCCGCGCAGCGTGCGGGCCATGACGGTCATGATGGCAAAGCAGATCGACCCGGCAATGGCGATCAAGGCCGGCAGTGTCAGGGTTTCAGCCGAAGGCCAGAGCGCCAGGACGACACCGATAAAGCCTGCGCCTACAAGCGCCCAACGAAGGGCGCTGACTTTTTCTCCAAGGAAAACAGCTGCAATCACAACGACATAGATCGGCGCGGCGAGCCAATAGGTCATGGCATCAGCCAGAGGCATAAACGCCACGGCTGCATAGAACAGGGCGACTTCAAGGGTTGATACGACGACCCTGAGGAACTGGCGGCCGGGCGTTGCGGGCTTCAGGACCGATCCTTCCGGCGCGCGCGCAATCATCGGTGCCAGCGCAAGAAGGGCTGCGATGGAACGGATCAAAAGCACCTGTCCCACCGTGTAGGTGGCAACAAGCCATTTGCCGAGCACATCATTGACCGCAAAAATGAAGACGCCGAGCAGCATCAACAGGATGCCAAAGGCGAGGGTTGAGCGTTGGCTGGTCATTCAGAAGGCGCTCGCCTTGTTCGCAGCCATCGTCAACCCTTCGGCAGGGCGCGCCGCAGCGCTTCGGGATAAAGTCGCCACTCTTCCACAAGAACCCGCGCGGCGAGCGTGTCTTCCGTGTCGTCGGGCAGAACGGGAACGCTCGCCTGTTGAATGATTTCACCAGCGTCCACGTGGGCAATCACATGATGAACCGTGCAGCCATGAACCGCGACGTCGGCTTCAAGTGCGCGGCGATGGGTGTGGAGCCCGGGAAACGCCGGCAGGAGCGAGGGGTGGATGTTGATGAGCCGTCCGCGATAGGTGTCGATGAACCATGGCGTCAGAACCCGCATGAAGCCTGCAAGGCAAACGAAGCTTGCGCCGGATGCTGAGATTTCGCGATCAAGCGCGCGCTCAAAGGCTTCGCGATCGCCGCCATAGGCCTTGTGCTCAACGGTGGCTGTAGGAATGCCGCGCTCTGCTGCCCAGGCAAGGCCTGCAGCGTCTTTGACGTTTGAAAGAACCAGTGCGACGCGGGCAGGGTAGTCTTCACCTGCACAGGCCTCGGCAAGGGCTCGCATATTGGACCCGCGACCCGAAATCAGGATCGCAATCGGATGTTTCATGCAAGCGCGCCGGAAAACGTGACCGGCTCGTCTGAGCGCGACGTGATCTCGCCAATCCGCCATCCCGGAAGGCCCTGGGCGGCAAGCGACAGGAGGATGGCATCAGCTTCACCTGGCTCAACAACGAGCACCATGCCAACACCTGTGTTGAAGGTGCGCAGCATTTCACGCTCTGCAATCTGCCCTTGCTGCCTCAGCCAGCCAAAGACCGGGGGCATGGTGATCTGATCAAGCGCAACATGGGCCGCAACGGCATCGGGCAAAACGCGCGGAATATTGTCAATGAACCCGCCACCGGTGATGTGCGCCATGGCATGGATCCCAGCGCCCGCGCGCAAGGCCGCCAGAATCGGTTTGACGTAGATTGTTGTTGGCTCAAGCAGCGCTTCGCCAAGCGTGGATGACGGGTCCCACGGGCAGGCCTGCGACCAGCCTAACCCGGACGCGCTGACGATCCTGCGCACAAGACTGAAACCGTTGGAATGAACGCCTGAGGATTGAAGCCCGATCAGCGCTTTTCCAGCGCTGACGTGTTGAGAGCGGGGCAACAATGTTCCGCGTTCAGCCGCGCCAACGCAAAAGCCTGCAAGGTCATAGTCGTCATGGGCATAAAGCCCCGGCATTTCAGCGGTTTCCCCGCCAACGAGCGCGCAGCCCGCGCGCCGGCACCCCTCCGCGACGCCCCGGACAATCGCGACACCGGTTTCGGGGCGCAGCTTTCCTGTGGCGAAATAGTCGAGGAACAGAAGTGGCTCTGCCCCCTGAACGATGACATCATTGACGCACATGGCCACGAGATCGATCCCGATCGTGTCATGGCGCCCGGTCTCGATGGCGATCTTGATCTTTGTTCCGACGCCGTCGTTGGCCGCAACCAGGATCGGGTCGCGAAA
>JAIYEB010000376.1 GCA_027487195.1 Hyphomicrobiales bacterium
AACGGCAGCATCTGGCCTTTTTCGGCGAGCGCTGCCTCAACGTGGGCCAGTGGCGTTCCGGCGCGCGCGGCAATCACGAGCTCGGCTGGCTCATAGAGGGTGATCCCGGACAGGCCTGTGGTCGACAGCGTCATGCCAGCCTGGACCGGGCGCCCCAATCCGCGCCGCGTGCCGCCGGCTGTGATTTCAATCGGCGTTCGTGCGCTTGCCGCAGCGCGGACCGCATCAGCGATCTCTGCAGCACTTGTGGGAGTGATCAGGCCGCTCATGCCGCAAGCTTTTCCGGTCGATTGTCGAGCGGAAACACTTTGGCCGGATTCAAAAGCCAGTTCGGATCAAACACGCCCTTGAGAAGCATCTGCTGGTTGAGGCTGGCGCGATCAAACTGGCGCGTCATCAGATCCCGCTTCTCGATGCCAACCCCGTGCTCGCCCGTCAGGCATCCGCCGACATCGACGCACAGCTTCAGGATATCCATGCCCGCAGCTTCGGCCTTGGCAAGCTCGGCTGGGTCATTGGCATTGAACAGCACGAGGGGATGGAGGTTTCCATCGCCAGCGTGAAACACGTTTGCAACCCTGAGCCCATAGCCGGACACAATCCGCTCGATCCCGGTCAACACTTCCGGCAGGCGGCCCGTCGGGATCGTGCCGTCCATGCAGATGTAATCAGCCACGCGTCCGGTCGCACCAAAGGCAGACTTGCGGCCCTTCCAGATCGCAGCGGACTCCGCTTCCGACTTCGAGACCTTGATCACCTTGGCATGGTGCGCGTTTGCGATCTCGGCAATGCCCTTGAGATGGGCCTCGATTTCGGCTTCCGAGCCCTCAACCTCGACGATGAGCAATGCGCCCACATCCATCGGGTAGCCAGCCTTGGCAAACGCTTCACAGATATCGATCGCAGGCTTGTCCATATACTCAATCGCCACCGGGATCAGACCCGAAGCAATGATGGCCGCAACGCAGGCGCCCGCTTCTTCCGCCTTGTCAAAGCCAATCAGGCAGGGCCGCGCACCTTCTGCGGCACGTAAGATTCGCACCGTGGCTTCGGTAACGATGCCAAGCTGGCCTTCGGAGCCGACAATGACACCAAGCCAGTCAAGGCCGTCCGCATCGAGATGCGCGCCGCCAACATCGATAATGGTGCCGTCCATCAGCACCATGCGAACGCCCAGAATGTTGTTGGTCGTCACGCCATACTTCAGGCAGTGCGCACCACCGGAATTCATCGCGATATTGCCGGCAATCGTGCAGGCCAGCTGTGATGAGGGATCGGGGGCGTAGAAGAAGCCCTCATGTGAAACCGCGCCCGAGATGGCAAGATTCGTGATCCCCGCCTCGACGCGAGCAAACCTGTTGTCAAAATCGACTTCCAGCACGCGGGCCATCCGGCCAACGCCAATGACCACCGCATCCTCCTGCGGCAGCGCGCCTCCGGCAAGCGATGTGCCTGCGCCCCTGGGAATGACCGGCACGCCCTCTTCATTCAAGAAGCGGAGAATCGCCGACACTTCTTCGGTCGTGGACGGCAGAACAACGGCCAGCGGCAGTCTGCGGTAGGCTGTGAGCGCATCGGTTTCGTAAGGGCGGCGCTCGTCCTCGGATGTGATCAGGCCCTCAGGCGATACAAGCCGCGAAAGGCCTGCCAGGATCGCATCTCGGCGAGCGAGAATGCCCGGATCGGGCATTGGCATGGGTATGCTCATGGGGCCTTCCTCCGAACTATTGCCGCTCATTGCGGTTCTTTTCACTGGACGTAAGCCAAGGACGGCCTAAATGCCAGAGGGATCGGGGAATGGGATCTCTGCCCAGAAGGAACAAATGAGCGACTTCACGGATATGGAGATCTTCGCTCGCGTTGTGAGTGCAGGATCAATGTCGGCAGCAGGTCGCGAAATGGGCCTTTCGCCTGCTGTCATATCAAAGCGCTTGAAACGGCTCGAGGAGCGACTTGGTACCCGGCTTTTGCAGCGCACGACCCGCCAGATCGCGCTGACCGAAGCGGGAGCCGGCTATTACGAACGCGTTGTCGCCATTCTCTCGAGCGTTGAGGAGGCCGAGGCTTTTGTTGCCGGGCGCTCGGCTGTCGCCAGGGGACTGCTGAAGGTTTCAGCCCCGACAGCCTTCGGCCGACGCCATGTCGCGCCCCATCTCGGACGCTTCCTGTCTCAGAATTCCGACATCACGCTCAATCTCAACCTGTCTGACGCCTTCGTCGATATCGTAGGTGAAGGCTATGATGTGGCCGTCAGGATTGCAGCACTGGACGACACCTCGCTTGTCGCCCGCAGGCTTGCGCCCAATCATCGTGTGCTCGTGGCAACGCCTGCCTATCTCGCCAGACATGGCACGCCGACAACGATCATGGACCTGTCGCAGCACAACTGTCTCACCGCTTCGCCGCAGGATTCATGGCGGCTTGATGGGCCGGATGGCCCGACATCGGTAAAGGTTCAGGGCAACATCCAGACAAACTCGTCGGATGTGGTGCGCGAAGCGGTTCTGGCGGGCATTGGAATCGGGCTCAGGTCCACATGGGACGTTGGCACGGATATCGATTCAGGCCGCCTCAGCGTTGTCCTGCCACAATGGACCGGCTCGGGGCGCGTTGGCATCTATGCGGTCTACCCAAGCCGCCGGTTTCTCCCGCAGAAGGTGCGGGTGTTCATTGATTTTCTGGTCAGCCTCTATGGTACCGAACCCTACTGGGACCGGGGCTTGAGCCTGCCTGACGCACCCGATCTTGGGTCCCCACTCGCCGCAGAATGATCGTCAACGACCGCCGCTACCTGCAGAATGACCGTCAAGGCGGCCTTGCGGTAAGTCCTGGCGTTAAGTCTTGCAGCGTTTTTCATGGTCGTACGCCTACCGCCCCCTTGCGGTAGACTTTGGTCTTATCCATATTGCACAGCAGCAGCGCCATCACGCGCGCCGGCGCCGCTCCCGATCGGGCGGTTTCGAACAGGGGTTCGACAATGCAAAACGATTACAATCAGGCCTACGCGCCTTACCGCGCGCCTTCGATGGACATGTCCGTCGATCAGGGTCTGCGCTCCTACATGCTGGGCATCTACAACTACATGGCCCTGGCGCTCGTCTTCACGGGCATCGTGGCCTTCGCCGTCTATTCGATGGCCGTCACAACCGACCCGTCAGCCGCCGCAGCCCGCGTGTCGGGTGGCCGCGTCTTGCTCACCCAGTTTGGCGTCCTGCTCTGGACCTCACCGCTGAAGTGGGTGATTGCGCTCGCCCCGCTCGGCATTGCGCTCTTCATCTCGTTCCGCATCAACGCGATCTCGACCGGCACAGCCCAGGTTCTCTACTGGATCTACGCCGCATCGATTGGCGCCTCGCTCTCGACGATCTTCGTCGTGTACCAGCTCGGCTCGATTGCGCAGGTGTTCTTCATGACGGCAGCCGCCTTCGGCGCCCTGTCGCTTTGGGGTTACACCACGAAGCGTGACATCTCCGGCTGGTCGGCGTTCCTGTTCATGGGCGTCATCGGCATCCTGATCGCCTCGATCGTGAACATCTTCATCGGCTCGTCAGCCCTTGCGTTCGCGATCTCGGTCATCACGATCCTGGTGTTCGCTGGCCTGACCGCCTGGGACACCCAGCGTCTGAAGACCGAGTATTACGAGATGGCCTCCTACGGCGGTGACGCCGTTGCGAAGTCCTCGATCATGGGTGCGCTGTCGCTCTACATCAACTTCATCATGATGTTCCAGGCGATGCTCTCTCTGTTCGGCAACCGCGAATAACCTCGATACACCCTATGGTGTGACAAGCCCCGGCGCAGAAATGCGCCGGGGTTTTTCGTTGTGCCGCCAATTCAGAAACCACCTTACGGCTTTGTCACTTTTGTTTGGGCTCGAATACAGGCATGCTCTCGGCTTGCGGGGGACGATGGATTGATACGGCGCAGATGGATTCTCTGGAGTTTGGCGGGCTTCCTTGCGCTTCTGGGCCTTTCAGCGGTCGTCCTGCAGGTCTGGTCGCAGAGCACAACACTTCGCCTTGCCGTCGGACCATCGACCGGTGAAGACTACCGGCTGTTCTCGGTCCTGGCCCAGATCCTGAACCGTGAAGGCGCACCGGTTCGCCTGAAGATCGTTACTGCTGACAATCCAAGTGACGCTGCCATGGCGCTCCAGCGCCGAACCGCAGACCTGGCTGTCGTTCGCAGCGACGTTGGCACGCCGCCGGATGGCCTTGCGCTCGCAGTTGTTCGCCGCGATTCGCTGATGCTCATCGTCACGCCCCAAAGCCCGATTGCATCGGTCGCTGACCTGGCAGGCAAAACCATCGGACTGCCTCGCTTCGGGCAGGCCAATGTCCGCCTCATGGAGCGGATTCTGGCCTTTCACGCCGGCAACGATGCGAAGGCCACGATCGTAGCCATCCCCGCTGAAGATGTCGGCAACGCGCTGAGGGATGGACGGATTGATGCCGTGGCGTTTCTGGCGCCAGTCATGAGCCGGCCCACAACTGAGCTGATGTTCGCGATCTCGACAGCCATCGGCGCGCATCCCGTTCTCGTCCCGATTGAGGAAGCAGAAGCGCTGGCAGGCCTTGGAGGCGCGATCGAGGCAACGGAAATTCCGCGCGGCGCATTTGGCGGCGCACCCCTTCGTCCGGTGAGCGCTGTCCAGTCCGTGGGCGTGACATTCCGTCTTGTCGGCCACCGTTCGCTGGATGAGGCCATCGTCTCGACCTTCACGCAGCTTCTGTTCACCTTGCGCCCGGCACTGACAGCGGAAGTCCCATTTGCCTCGCGCATCGAGGCGCCGGACATCAATCGAGGCTCGGCAATGCCGGTCCATCCAGGCGCAACTGCCTACTTTGAGGGCGACATCAAAACCTTCTTCGACCGGTATGGCGACTGGTTCTACATCGTCGTGATGATTGCCGGGCTGTCCGGATCGCTGATCGCAGGCATTGCAGGCGTTGCCGCCGGTCGCTCCTCACGGCCCGCAATGCGCGAACGCGACCTTGAGCTTGATCAATCGATTGACGCCGCGCTGGCGCTGCTTTTGTCCATACGCCGGGCAGACAGTGAGGACGTGCTCGAAGAAATCGAAGCTGAACTGGACAGGCATGTCATCCGTGCCGTCGGCCTCGTCGGGAAGATCGGCGGCGAAGGTCGGGCCGGAGCGTTCCAGCTTGCATTCGAGCAGGTCCGGGCCCGCATTACGGAGCGACGCGCCCTGCTCCAGGCAAGGGCGGCGGCCCAGGGGCTGCGCGGCGCCGGGCATACCACCTGAGGGCGCACTGATGTCGGTCATGGTTTTGACCGCTTCACCGTGTTAGCCTTTACGCTGACATCACACACCGAAGCCAGCGATTCGACCATGCACACCAGATCAACGATCAAAGCCCTCACTCTTGCTGCGGGCGTTGTCCTCTCCACACATGCTTTCGCCCAGCCAAGGCCAGCGGCACCAGCCGCGCCTGCAGGTCCGGTTGAGCTTGTGCGCTCGGGAGACTGGGCCGCGTATTCGGTGACGGATGCGCAGCGCAACCGCTCCTGCTACGCGCTGGCCACCCCCCGCACGGCTGACCCCGCGGTTGGACCGCGTCGTGACCCGACCAACATGTTCATCACTGCTCGCCCGCGCCAGAACGTGCGCAACGAGATCTCCATCGTCATTGGCTATGTCTTCCAGCCCAACTCCGCCGCCAACATCGAAGTGGTCGCCTCGGCTGGCAATCAGCGCTTTGCCATGATCACGCGGGACCGGGCAGCCTGGGTGGAAAATCCGGCGCAGGAAACCCAGATGATTGCGGCCATGCGCGGCGGTCGCGAGCTCATCGTCCGTGGAACATCATCGCGCGGAACGGCCACCACGGACCGCTACTCGCTGACCGGTCTTGGTGCGGTGCTGGATCGCATCGCTGCCGAATGCAGGTAGCTGAAGCGCTGCGCTTCAGCCCCTTGAAAAGCGGCGCGTCAGTCGCCGTCGTAGCCTAGCTGCTTGGCCTTGGCTGACACGTAATCCATGATCGCCAGCACCAGTCCGGAAATGACGAAGGTGATATGGATGACCACGAGCCAGTAGATCTTGCTTGGGTCAACTTCTGACAGGTTCACAAACTGCTTCAGGAGCTGGATCGCGGAGATCGCCGCAATGGAGGCGATAAGCTTCAGCTTCAGGCCACCGAAATCGATCTTTCCAAGCCACTCGGGCCGGTCGGGATGATTGTCGTTCTCCAGCTTGGAGACAAAATTCTCGTAGCCTGAATAGACGACAATGAGCACGAGGTTTGCAGCAAGAGAGATATCAATCAGCGAGAGAATGAACAGGATCACGTCATCTGCCTTGGCCTTGTTCGACAAGGCTGCAGAGAACGTCTGAACCAGTTCCTTGGCGAACACGATCAGGAGCGCAAACAGCGCAATGATCAACCCGATATAGATCGGAGCAAGCAACCACCGCGACAGGAACAACGTGGTCTCAACAGCGCGCTCAAGGCGCGCAGCTCGCGGATACTTTTCAGGCGCTTGCATCTTTGGCGTCTCGGGAGCGCTTATCTCGGGAGCGCTCATTTCCCTACCTGCACATCAGGGCGACGGTTGAGCACTACGGCTGGGCCCAACCTGCGTTGAAGTTCAGCAACGAGCTCGGCAACAGCTTCGGGCGCGCCTGCGCTCTCAAGCAGCCAGACATCAGGACCTGAGCGCCAATCCTCGGGGCTCAGATCAACCGTGCCGGGCTTGGAAAGCTTCGCCGACAGCTCGGCAGATGTCATCGCATAGGCAATGAGCGCCGCGGGGAACCGCTCGTCCTGACGATTGACGACCTGACCCTTGCCAATGACAAACTGGCCGCGCGCGATCGCTGGGATATACCGCTTCTCGACGTCAACCAGAGACAGCCCACGATGGGCTGGCGAGCGCATCAACACAGCGATGACTTCACCTAGCGCCGTCATGCGACGCAGAGCTGTGGCGCCGGTCGCGCGCACAGCCGGCGTCGGCGGCGCCGCGGGTTGAACGGCAGCTGGCCGCTCGACGGCGGGTTCGCTCTTCGTTTTCAGCTTCTTCGCCATGCGTGA
>JAIYEB010000263.1 GCA_027487195.1 Hyphomicrobiales bacterium
CCGTTCAAACACTATGCCCGCAACAGCACGCAGCATGCCGGTGATGGCATGGCAGACCGGCAGTTTCGATGGCCCATAGCCCTGGGCAAAAGGGGAATTGGCAACGCTGAGAGTGAGACGGCGAGGTTTAAGGTCAAACGTCCAGCGTCCCCATCCAAGATCGGGCGCTGTACGTTCGACGGTACGCAAAAGTGTTGCGCCATCTCCCTCGCTCATGCGCTGGTAGGCTTTCGCGCTGTCGCTTCCCTGCTGATAGACCGAGGCCATCAGCGCCTGCATCGCCATGGCAGCGTCTGCGTGTGGCAGACGCGTGAAAATGCCCATCAGCGCTTCGGGACGGATCAGCATGTATCGTCGCGTGTCGTCCATGATCTGGCCTTGGGCCTGATCAAACACAATGCGATCACGAAACGGCTTGGTGATGCGTTCAGTGGTCATGGTCGCGGCCTTGCTGTGATCTGGGGGGTGGGATCGGCAACATTGATGGGTTTTGCGGCTACAGGTGGCGCGCGCCAGCTTTGGACGGCTGCCCCAAAGGTTTTGGCGATCGCCTCAATGTCGTTTGCCAGGACGACCATTCGATAGCCTTGCGCCTTGCGCTTTTGAGCGGCCTCAACCGTGCCCGTAAACGTGCCACACGGCGTCCAATGCTTGCGGCACGCAAGCCTAATGGTTTCACAGGCCGCTTCATGTTTTGCATCGAAATGCGGAAAGGTTCCAAGCGAGAGGGCAAGGTCGCCTGTTCCGATAAAGACCATATCGACACCTTCAACTGCCGCGATGGCTTCGGCGTTTTTCACGCCCTTTGCCGTCTCGATCATGACCATGACGACCGCCGCCTGCTCCATGGCCTCGACGTAGTCGACAAACTGCGACAGCGGTCGCGATCCCCCGCCGGAACGTGCGCCATGCGGTGGATAGCGCGCGGCCTTGACCGCCTTCTTGGCTTCCTTGGCGCTTTCGACCAGCGGAACCATCACGCCTTCCGCACCCGCATCAAGCGCCTGGCCAATCGCCATGGGGGTGTTTTCCGCAATGCGCACGATCACGGGAACATCCGGCGGCACAAGACCAATCGCCCATTCAAGCTCGGCGCGGTCAAACAGCCCATGCTGCGTATCGAGCACGATGGCATCAGGTCGTGTTCGGGCGACAATCTCGACAAGTCCGGGCGAGCCCAGCGCAACCCAGTGCACGCCAAGGGCTACACCGCGGTCGATCTTGTGGCGAAGGGAGGGGCGGCGTGGATCGAACATGGCTTACCCCGTCGTCAGATAATGACCGTCGCCATAAAGCAACGGTTTCAGTGGCAAAGGCGAAATATAGACTTCGACCACCCGCCCGATCACCATGAGATGGGTGGCAAAGGTGTGAAGGTCTTCAACCGCGCATTCGAAATTGACCCGCGCGCCAATCAGCAGCGGAATGTCATGGTCCGAGCGTGTCCAGGTGCCATAGGAAAAACGGGCCTTGCCGCGCACGTTCTTTTGCCCGCCAAAAGCGCCGGCAACATCTTCCTGGCCGTGCGCCAGCACATTGACCGAGAACGCCTTGTTGAGGGTCAGCACAGGCGCGATGCTCGAATTGGTGTTGATGCAAACCAGGAGCGACGGCGGGTCGGCGGACAGCGACGTGACGGCCGTTGCCGTCAGCCCACCGGGCTCACCATCCACATCGGGCACGGCAATCACATTGACCGCACCAATCAGCGCACGCATGCCCTGCTTGAAAAGCACAGGCGCCGACGTTTTGCGGTGGGCAGCGCTCATGAGGTGCGAAGCCCGGCTTCACGCATCAAAGGCAGCACCCGGTCGCAGAAATAGGGCAGTTCATAGGCGTAGTTGACGAAGGTCAGCGCTGCGCCCGCATAGCCTTGAGCGGAGATCTTGATGATCTCATCAACGATATGCTGCGGCGTACCAACGAGCGGATAGGACCCGGCCCCACCTGCAAAGCGCTGGCGGTAAAGATCGAACGCGGACTTGTCGTGGGAGTTGGCGAACTCCTTCTTCTTCGACATGTGATAGTCGACCGCGCCGTGATCGGCCTCAGTCACCGCATAACGGTGATAATAGTCTTCGGCCTCGGCCTGGCTGTCACGGCAAACCACGTGCCCGACGCAATAGACGCCGACGTTGCGACCCTGCACGGCCGAGCGCGTCTTCATGTCGTCGACATGGGCCTTGCTGCCCTCGATGGACGTAAAGGTCGAAAACAGGAAGTCGCAGTTTCTCGCTGCAAAGTCGCGGCCCGGCGGACCGAAGGCCGCGTTCATCGTCACGGGACGTGGCAGCTGCATCGAGGCGGGGCGGCTCACAACCCCTTTGAGATCATAATATTTTCCATGGAAATCAAAGGGTTGGTTCGGCCCATAGCACTTGTCGATGATGGTGATCCATTCCGACGCCATGACATAGCCGTCATCAACGAGCTTCGCGCCGAACATATCAAACTCATCCGGGTTCCACCCGACGACGATGTTGAGCCCCGCGCGCCCGTTCGAGATGTGATCCACAGTGGCCAGCGCCTTTGCGGCATAGACCGGGTGCACCAGCGGCACATGGACCGTCATGAACAACCCGATACGCTCGGTGACGGCTGCAAGTCCTGCGGCCCAGGTGAACGTCTCGAACGACCATTCACGCACCTTGTTTGCGCCGCCAAAGCCTCGCCAGCGCGCAATCGGCAGAATGAACTCCAGCCCGGCCCGGTCTGCGATGCCGGCAGCGGTGAGATTGTCATTCCAGCTCGCGCGCCAGCGTTCCGGCACCGACGTAATCGCAAGGCCACCATCGGCATTTGTTGAGAAGACCCCGAGCTTGAACCGGTTCGGGCCTTTGAGCGGGTGGGGGCGCATTATAGGGCTTGCTCCAGAATTGGCCTGGAACAGCAGCTGTAGAATGCCTGTTCGGCCGCGGCGATGAATTGGGTTGTCTCGGCAAAGGCCCTGGCTTCGTTCCGGTCCTGAAAGGCCTGTGCCATGGCACCAAGGCCCTTTGCCACGACCTTCTGGGTGTCCGGGTCTGCAAGCGTCATCCGGCGCACAGCCCAGACGTGATCTGCAAACCGCGTGATGGTCTCCGAAAGGCGGCGATTGGGGGTGGTTTCAAGCCAGAGGTCACGAAACGCCACATTGGCCATGGCCAGAGCTGACGCATCCCGCCGGTCGGCTGCGCTTTGAGCTGCTGTCGCAAGGCCCCACAGGGTTTCGACATTGGCATCGTTCATCCGCGGTGCTGCCGCGCCCGCAGCTCTTGGTTCAAGCAGCTTTCTCACTTCAAAGACGTCGCGAATATCTTCAAGCGACAGGCGCGCAGGCACAAACCCGCGCGATGATCCTTCGAGAAAGCCTTCATTGGCGAGCCGGACCAGCGCCTCGCGCGCAGGGCTTCGCGATGTGCCGTAGGCCCGGGCAAGATCAAGATCGACAAGCCGGGTGGCAGGATCGAGATCGCCGCTGCGAAGCCTCGCCCTGAGATCGCGATAAATGGCTTCGGCAAG